>JAQWSU010000053.1 GCA_029243025.1 Pirellulaceae bacterium
TGCGTTGGTGCGTTGGTGCGTTGGTGCGTTGGTGCGTTGGTGCGTTGGTGCGTTGGTGCGTTGGTGCGTTGGTGCGCAGGTGCGTAGGTGCGTAGGGAGATCATCGCATGTGCGAACAGTAAAAGGTTTATTGATGGAAGCAGCGAAACATCAACTTGGCAATTTTCGATTGGAGTCTGGCGCACTCTTGAACAATGCGTTTCTTGCTTATGAAACACATGGGAATTTAGCTTCTGATAAATCGAATGTAATTGTGTATCCACATGGTACTCGGGGAATCACGAAGATATACGCGCTGCCATTGGTCCTGGACGATCCCTGGATCCCGATCAATACTTTATCGTCGTTCCTGATATGTTTGGGAATGGTCATTCGTCTTCACCAAGCAATACCGATCCTCCGCACGACCGAATGAGGTTTCCTGCGGTGACATCCTATGACAACGTTATCGCACAAACTCATCTTCTGACTGAATTCTTCGGGATTGAGAAAATACAGCTTGTTGTTGGTTTTTCAATGAGCGCTCAGCAGACCTTTCATTGGAGGCGCTTTATCCGGACAGGGTTGGTGCGATTGCTCCGATTTGTGGAAGTGCCAAAACGGCTCTTCATAATTGACGTTTTCTGGAAAGCTTAAAGCGAGCTCTGATTTTGGATCCTGAATTTAAGGGCGGCGATTACTTGGGTCAGCCCGAGCAAGGGTTACGGGTATTTACGACGATCTACGCGAGTTGGGCTTTTTTACAGACGTTTTACCGAAGGAATTTGCATCTTTCCTGGGTAGGTGGGAACGTCGAGTCCATGGAGGATTTCTTGGAGGCGTGGCACAATTTCTTTACGCCGAAAAACGATGCCCTGGATTTTGGCTGACCAGGAATCGTTTGCTGCGCCGAACAAATCATTCACGGTAGGGGGATCGGCAATGTCGTGGGGCAGATGCGCTTCCCTCGGACGAGTGACTATTTTTTAGAAAATTGATTTCGATTTGAGGAAATCGGAAGCAACGCGAAATTGCCAAGTCATGAACGCTTCCAAATTGACGTCCAACGGCAGGTCTGCAAAGTCCTCATGGTAGTGAGCATTCGTGCCTGCCGCCATATCACGAACTTGGTGTCGCGTCCAGTTCGGGGACTCCTACCAAGAGTCGCCACTGAAGACATCGATCCGGCCGTCTCCATTGATATCCATAGCCCCTGCGGCTTCGAACGGTGAACGATCGTTGATCGTATGCTTGCGCCACCCCGAGTAAATCTCGCGTTCCTCCGATTGGACGGCATCCGTCGACTAGATCAGGAATAGTAAAATCGGGAATGTGACCAAGGGCATTGTGGGGCGAATTGAAACCAAGCTACTGTCTCGCGAATCGATTGAAATGATGATCCGACACGCTCTAAGCTGGACGTTCACGAATTGGCGGTCAAGGGAGCATCGCCATCAGGATTCAAAAAGGACGAGAAAAGCTGTCAGGAACCAATTCGCGATCTGGCTCCTGACAGCTTTTTGTCGCTCAGCTTTTTCTGCTGCGAATTCCGGAAAGTCCGCTCAATCCTAGCAGCAACATCAAATAGCCGGCAGGTTCCGGCACAGCTTGTATTTGCGGTCGTGGGCCAGCTTCAAAGCCACTATCTTGAAACGCGAAAACAAAATCCGACGAGTTGAATTCGTGGTCACCGTTCCAGTCTCCGGTGATCCAACTTGAATTTCCGTCAATCCCATCTTCGTACTGACCTTGTTGGAAGACCGATACGAAGTCCGTCGAATTGAATTCACCATCTAGGTTTGAATCGCCGATCCAGGTACCCAGTACGTTGTGCACATAGTCCGCCCGTTGTTGTAGGTTTGTCAGGGAGTCGTCATCAAGTCGCGCCAGGGGATTGTCAAGGAGGCGAACGATCGAGGCGTCCGCAAACGTCTGGACAGCCGAGTCAAACTCTATTCCACTTGGAGCCGTCTGACTGCCCCAGCTGAATGGCGCATCGGGGTGGGACTGATTGTCGACTCCGTCCACCAAGAACGGGTCCAATCGGAATTCATAACCAGCTTCGACGTCCTGGAGAAAGTGCCCGTCTAAAGCGTCAAAATCATTCAGTTGCTCGATCCGGTCTTGAACTTCGGCTCGCTCGTCATTTAGGTCGTAGCGAATCTGATCCCACCGCATCAAGAATTCAGTGACCCGCCTCCCTTGTTTGTCAATCCCATGAGCTGCCTGCGCTTTGTCCGGCGCATCTAAGTCAGGAATCAATGGAACTGAACCAAAATTCTCCTCGTACTCGGGACCAATCAGCACGCCCGTACCCCCTTCATTTAATTGGTCGTTTGTGGTTCGCACCATGTGAAACGGCTGTGGATCGGTTAGCGGCAAATCTGCTTCCGGGACCAACGCGACCCAAAACTGCGACCAGGGGCCGATTTCTTGAGTAGTCGCAGCTGTCGCGTCATCCGGGTCCGTGCCAGGCCATTTGATACCCTTGTCGTAAAACCCAATACTATCTGTGCTCCACGGTGCTGGTCCGTTGCCGTTATATCCACCGTCGGGGACTTCTCCGTTCCAAACGCACTCGCCACACCAGTTGGACGCGTTGTACCCACCCGTTGGGTCGTCATCGGCGATCTCCTGAACGAGAACATAGAAATTCTCATTGTCCCATGCGTACTGAATCTCGATCTCCAATGGGGCTGAATCGGCTTTGGTACGCTCGTTATGAGCCCATGACATCGGCAGGGCGTTGCCTGTCCATTCATGCGGATCGACAACGCCGTCAATGGTGGGCGATGTCTTTGGCGCCTCGCTGATAAAGAATGGCTCTTCCGCGAAAGTCGTTCCAGTCATCGTCATTGCTGCAAAGTACAGGACGCAGGATCTAATGTGCATAGTAGGATCCTCAGATGAAAACGGAAAAACAAACAATTGTTAACGAGACGATTCTTCGAACATCCGGCTTACTACTCGATTGTTGTGGGAAAGCTGGCTCACGCGAACCGTTTCAAAGATGTCTGAATTGGCATCAAATGAGCTTGGGCATTCTAACACACGATATAGCGTTGTCACGTTCGCCCGGACGTCGATCGTTCGACGCATGCTGTTTGGGCATTGGCGAGATTTCTGATCAAGCAGATTGCCAATTGTGCCAGAAATATTTTCAATATGGGTGACGGCCTCGCCTATTTTGTTTCGCTATTTCAACAGCACACCAAATTGGCTAGTTGTACGGATGTCCAGCTTGGATTTGGCATCTTGCGACTGGCAGTTTGAAAACGGAAGTGACGATGCCGTTTTCGAAGATGAAGTGATTTGTTGGGCACGGCCGACGATTGATCCAGAGGATTGCGGAGTCTAACACGAGACGGAAATCACGACGAACCCAACCACGACGCGCCGAATGAGAAAAGGTGTCAGAAACCAATGAGCGAATCGGTGCCTGACATTTCTTATACCGATAATCTCTCGTCGAAATGCTCCAAATCTCTGATTCACTGAAACCCTTAGTTGGGTTCACAATCTGGTTAAGAAATTTCTGAGGCGATTTGCGTTCGTAATTGTTCGGCCAGTTTTTCCGCTGCCACAAGTTGCTCGTCAGTCAGACTCGGTTTGAGTTTTATCAGGTTTTGCTGGGCCATTTTATTCCGATTGTCGGCAGCCACCAAAAACCATGCGCACGCAGCGGCGTGTTGCTGCTGAACGCCTAGCCCGTCGCGATACATGCAGGCAAGACTGTTCTGTGCGTCGGAATCTCCCTGGTCTGCTGCCCTGCGGTACCAGTCCACGGCTTCCGTGTCGTCCTGAATAACACCTTGGCCATGGGAGTACATAAACGCGAGACTGTTTTGTGCGTCGGGATCTCCCTGGTCTGCCGCTCTGCGGTACCAGTTCACGGCTTCCGTGTCGTCCTGAATAACACCTTGGCCCTGAGCGTACATAAACGCGAGATTGTACTGCGCGTTGGGGTTTCCCTGGCCCGCGGCCCTGCGATACCAAATCATGGCTTCTGCATAGTTCTGCGTAACGCCTTCGCCTTTATAGTACATATTCCCAAGATTGTTCCGCCCACCGGTATGTCCCTGGTCCGCCGCCCTGCGATACCAGTTTACGGCCGCCACATGGTCCTGCGTGACACCGTGGCCGTTGTAGTACATGTTCGCAAGATTGTACTGCCCATCGGCGTCTCCCTGGTCTGCCGCCCTGCGATACCAGTTCACGGCTGCCACATGGTCCTGCGTGACACCTTGGCCGTTGTAGTACATGTTCGCAAGACTGTACTGCCCACTGGCGTGTCCCTGGTCCGCTGCCCTGCGATACCAGTTCAAGGCTTCGGTGTGATTTAGATGAAGATCATCCTTGCGACGTATCAATGTAAGCAATGCAGCGTCTGACATTCTAGCGAGACTACCGAGATAAAGCCCTCTTCCCTGACGACGACCAAACGCTTTGGCGGCAGGATCCGATAGCTCTGTCAGGCCGTTGAGGGAAAGGTCTCCTTGACATTGGCTGAGAGCCTCTGCGGCTTTGTTCGACAGTTGAGTCAGGCCGTCGAGGAAAAGCGTTGCCTGATGTCGAGCGAGTGTTTGGGCGGTTGTGTCCGGTAGCTGGGTCAGGCCGTTGAGGTAAAGTTGTCCTTGATACCGACTGAAAGCTTCGGCAGCTTTGTTCGACAGCTCGCTCAAGCCGTCCAGGGAAAGGGCTCTCTGCTGCCGAGCGAGCGCTTCGGCAGCTGCATCTGATAGGGTGATCAGGCCGTCGAGCCAAAGCTCACCCTGATTTTGGCTGAGCGATTTTGCTGCTTTTTCAGATAGGCTCCTCAGACCGTTGAGAGAAAGCAAGTCAAACCGGTGCCGACCGAAAGCTTCGGCAGCTGGATCCGATAGCTCGGTCAGGCCGTCAAGGGAAAGCGTTCCCCATTGCTGACTAAGGGCTTCGGCAGCTGGATCCGACAGCTCGGTTAGGCCGTTGAGGTAGAGTGCGTATCCCCGATAGCACCCCAACGCTTTGGCGGCTGCATCCGACAGGTCTGTCAAGCCGCTGAGAGAAAGCGTTCCTCTCAGCTGACTTAGAGCGGCTGCAGTTGGCTTCGACAGCTCGGTTAGGCCGTCGAGGTGAACTGCGTATCCCTGATGCCGGCCCAATGATTTGGCCGCTGTATCCGACAGTTCAAGCAAGCCGTTTAGAAACAGCCCTCCCCGATTCCAACTGAGAGCTTCGGCCGCAATGTCGGACAGTTCGGTTAGGCCATTGAGCCAAAGCATTCGATGCTGACTGAGAAGTTGGGCCGCGTCGTCGTCAATCTTTTCATAGTCTGAAAGCCGAACACTGTTATTGTCTCTGGAAAACTGTTCGGTAATCCTGACCGACATGATTCTCTTTTGGTTGGTCATATCGCTTGTCCTGTTGGCGATTCCTCAACCCGTCTTGTTGCCCGAGACATGCCTTTCTCGCCTCAGTTTTCACAAACGTATGTCGACTGTTAAAGCGATACACTCACTGACTACAAGCGGAAACGTATGATAGCACAATTCAGCATCACTTGGATAATACAAGTGTTGATTGCAGACCCTTACCTGCAACAGTTGCCGGCTGCCCTTTCCCCTTCCGGTCGTCGCCAGTTGTTGGCACACGCTGGTCGATGACGCAATGAGCTTGCCGGCTCGCGGGAGCATTTTGTTTTCGCGTGTTTTTCGGTCACTCCGGAAACCGCGGCAACTACATGATAATCCTACCACCGCAGAATTTTCTTGTTTGCGACGGTTTCAGGCGTTGGGTTGAGCAAGGTTTTGTTTGGAAGGCGGTCTGCGCGGGAACGACTGCGGTCGACAATCCCTGCGGATTCGAGCGGGTCGATCAAATGGATTGGAACTGCCAGGCGAATGTAGTTTCCCTTCTGGAAAGCGAATACTAAGTCACTGCTATCAAACTCTCCGTCGCCATCCCAGTCACCCGTTTCGAATGTCGAGTTGGTTGGGATCGCGTCATCGTACTGACCGGCCATGAAAACGGTAACGAGATCGCTAGAATCGAAGATCCCATCGTGATTCGCATCGCCAACGATTGGAACTCGCGTCGAGCTAGGCGTACCACCAAGGTTGCGACTTGGTTGCCAATTTTCCGCCCTACTCCAGTTTTCCAAATTCGGATCTGAGGCATCGATTATTTCCAGTGACCGACCCATTCCATCCGTCGTTGGCTGCCAATCATCGACGTATCGGAATTGTTGTAGTAATTGATTGCCGGCAATGAGCTTGATGGTTTCACTGGCATTGCTGAGACGTCCAGACCATTCGCCAGCGACAGCGGGCGAGTCACCATATCGAAAACGAAATGCGGCAACATCTTCCACAACGACCATCCGTTCGTTCGGAGGCAGTTCGGTAATGTCACCGTCGATGAATCGAAATGCCACGCCTTGTTCCGTTTCACCATCGTGAGTTTTTGTGAAAGCGACTTCCGAAAGGTCGATTGCCCGTTCACCGATGTTTACCAGTTCGATGAATTCGAAATTGTCAGCATCCCTGAATCCAGCGGCTGCTTCTTGCGTTGTCGAATCGGCCGGATGGTAATGCACTTCGCTGATTCGCAAGTTTGCCTGCCCGGCCGGTTCCGACACACGATAGGTCGCTTGATTTAGGGCGGACCAGGCACTGGCTTCAAATGTCCTTGCGTTGACGATCGTCGATTCGTTGATTTCGATTTGATGAGGTGACGACGACGCCACAAGTGTTGGTTGAAGCAGCAAATCCGGATCCTCCGCACTTGCGTTTAAGCTCTGGATCGCAAGTAGGTTATTGCCTGGCTGCAAAAGTCCGATGTGTTTCGAAAGATTAAATTGTTCAATTGCAATTGCTTTGGCATCCGGTCGAATCGTGACAGCCTGAGAATCGTGTGAAACGATTTCGGGTGCATTCTGACTCGCGACTTCGACTCCATTGAGGAAGGCAACAAATCCGTCGTCGTATCGCATTTCTAAAGCGAGTGAATTCAAATTTTCGTCTGGTGAGACTGCAAACGGAACTCGAACGTAGACGGATGCCGAAGCATTGTCGGACCCGATGTCGCTTTGAATGAAATCGTTTAGGGGAATACTCTGATCGTCGCCAAGTAATACAAAGTCAGCGTCAAATTCATCTTTTGCGCCATGGGCGAAAAATAGTTCGACTGTCGATGTTCCCAGTTGGTTGAACATGGTCATCTCAAGATCATGTAGGCCAGCGGTGAGATTGATGGTGGCAAAACTATCGCGAGTTCTGTGGCGGTCTGGGTCGAATATGATTTCTACACCGTCCACTGAAAGTCTTGCGGCGTCATTACTGCTCACACCGATCGTATAATCTCCCGTTTCGCGAACGAGGATCCTGCCGGAAGCCTCCAACGCGAAGTTCGTCCCACCCCCACCAGGAAAGTCAATGTTGTTGTCGAAGTGGCCGCGGCGGTCTCGGTCCAGATAGTTGATTAACGGAACGTTTTCTACAACTGTTTCGCGTTCAAGATTTTCACCTGAAAAAAGAAGTTCAACGGTCGCCCAGTCAGGCAGGCGTTCCGTCGAGTGAACTTGACGAACTAAAAAACCGTTCGGTACCTGAATTGCATCCTCGGATTTGCCCGTGTCAAATCCAACTGCCGCCAATCCTTGGTTCCAACTTGTATCATCGAAATCCACGGCTCGCCAATCGGATTCACTGATGTGACCCGTAGGGATGAAATAGCGAGCGTCAGATGAGCCGTTGATGTAGTCGACAGTATTGGTGCGGATCGCTTCAGGGCTGATATCTCCGCCCGGCAGTCGAGGGTCCGTTCCGTTGGTTGTGTAGTAAACGGTCCCGCCATTTTGCTGTTTCATGGTGAGAAGATCACCGGGTTGCACCTGTCCACCGTGCTGATATTGATTGTTGATGTCAAAAGCCGGAGCGACCACGGATGGATAGAGTGGGTCGGCATTGCCATCACTGTTGGGCCTTGGACTACGCAATTGGTCCAAAACGATTTGGTTTCGTTGCGGGAAATACTCTTTGAGTTGATCGTTGAGTTCCGTCTGCCATTCGACATCGGGCTTATACGGTGCTTGTTGGTCCGAACGAATTGCGTCGCCCCATCGTGCTGATTCGGCAACTAATGCGTCACGGATTTGCTCGTTGACTTCACGGTACATTTCCGCGGGGCGATTGCGTTCTGGATGCTCTGGATCCCATGCGGGTCGGTCTGGATCGACGAATAATACGCCGTCGTTGAAGAAATGCTTGTGAATCCGGTCGGCAAACCGCAGCCGGAATTCCGGGTTGTTGCGGAGAGGATCGAAAATCAAATAGAGGTCTTCGCACCGATTGGCATTGGGACTCCCGCAAAGTCGAGTGTGGTTCGTTGTTAAACGAGACCAGTTTGACAGATTCACCGAAAGTTCCGCATCCCAGGAAAAGAATCGAAATCCTTCGCTTTCCGGACCTCGGCGTCGAGCCGCATACCAGTTTTTGTGTGGCCAGTCTGTATTAGCCGTGTAGATGTTGCCGATCACGTAGTCAATGAAGTTATCCACATCGAGATAGGATTCGGCAGCTGGGTTCGCGGGGTCAATTCCTTGGAGGCGTAGAAATCCTTCCGGTGAGCTGTCTTTTACCAGCTCCAACAACGTGTTCCACGCCTCGTCATTGCCGTCTTCAACGCCGTTATGGTTGATTGAATCCCATTCGTCTTCGTCTCCGCCAAAATGCTCGGCGGCAAATGCGGCATCGGGCCTTTCAACCACATTGTAGAGCCCCCAGTAAGTTCCATTCAAATAAACGTGCATGAATTCGGTGTTGATCGTTTCATGTCCCATCGCTCTTTGAATCTGGAGGTTGAACTCATCTCTTGTGTACTGAGCTTCGCCGGGCCCAATATTGGAATACCACGAGTCGTTGAATCCGGCACGCAGGACCAAGGTGTTGAACCGGTTTTGTTCGCCGTCGCCAAAGAGGGGGAATTCTAGGGCCGTTGGCCCGTACTGATCCTTGAAAACCAGACGCATTCCATTCTTCTTGGCGTGTGTGCGAGAATACGCACCCTGCATCCGGAGTCCGGCGTCTACTTGAAAGCCCTCTGAGCCGTCAGGATAGATCAATTCGACGGATGTCGGACGTTCCCATTCGATTCCACGGCGTCCGGGATTGGCGTAAATACCAGTGGGACCGAACAGGTTTTCGCCGTCAGAAACAAGAGACAACGTTGGCAGTGTTCTGAGACTGTTTGCGACGTCGTAGGCGGGATCGTTGACAATTTCCGGGTCCATTTCGAAATCAGCTTCATTGTCGCCGGGTGCGGAACGTACCCGGCCCCATTCTGTCGAAAGACCCGCGGTAATCGCTGAATCGGTGTCCTGTCGAACAATGTCGTCTGAGAAAAGATATGTCTGTGTGCCAACGACTGATGGTAGTTGGTCAGGCTTGAATGCTACTGCACGCAGCACCGTCGTATGATGAATTCGGATGGGGCTAGAATAGACCGTCCCTGTGGATTGGGTGGGAGCTTGGCCATTCGTTGTGTAACGTATTTCAGCATCCGATGTATCCGAGGTAATCGTTAGATCAAACGGCGCATCGAAAAAGCCGTGACTCATGCTGAATTGAGGTGCCGTCACGAAACCAGACAACCCTGTTTTGTTTGCAGCACCAGGGCTCGGTTCCGAAAAATATTTTGATGCGTCCGCTTGGATTTCTCCATCCGTCCATGGTAAGCCGTACGAGACGTCGATTTGTTGTGGGGGGAATTGAGGGGCAAACGCGTGAGCAGCAATTTGATCCGGACGTATGAGTCCCAGATATTCGCCTTCCGTATCAAGTGCGAAGTTCGCGTGCAGCTCCGATGTCGGATCCTTGAGATCGAGACCGGAGGCAAAGATGAGTACGAAGCCGCCCGGCTCCACAATCAGATTGGGCAGGTACCATTTTTGAAGGTCATCGGCATCATCGGTCAGCGACCAGCCCTCAACCGACACCGGGGAATCTGTCGGATTGTGTAACTCGATCCAGTCCGACGTTTTTTCGAAACTGTCGATGAGCATCGAGTCATTAGCAGCCGCGAACTCTGAGATTAACAGCGGTCCAACAGCGAGTAGCTGTCGGGGTTCGAGACGCTCAATGGGGTGTGTCCCAGGTGAAGCGATGCGGCCAAATTTCCAGGTTGATGACATGGGGAGACGATCTAAGATTTACAAGGTCACGCGAGCGAAAGTGATGGCTCACGTGACCTGTGATTTAAAAAAAACTAGAGTGGGTTTATCGCCTCTTTCGCTGTGAAAGAAGTCCGAGCAATCCTAAGCCGACGAGAGCAAACGCCGATGGCTCTGGTACGATCGATACGGCCGCTGGCAGCGGGCCCGACTCATAGCCGCCGGCGGAGAAAGCTGCCACAAAGTCCCCGCTATTAAAGACCATGTCACCGTTCCAATCGCCCTCAGCGTAATTTGCTGACGCTCCGTTTTCGTACTTGCCGGCGGTAAAGACAGTAACAAAATCACTGCTGTTGAATTCGCCGTCGAAGTTCGAATCGCCGATCCAAGACTTTTGAATGGTGGTTACCCATGCGGTGCGATCTGTACTGTCCGTTTTTCCATCTCCATTCAGATCCCCCGCCAAGTTGTTGTCTTCCATGTACTGTGCCTGTACATCGAGATCGCCGGCGTCAATCTCACCGTTGCCATTGTAGTCGCCGGTGGGTCCGACAGCTCCAACCAATTCGGCGGTCGCCCAAGCCTCTCCATTAAAGAATGGGCCGCCGCCTTGTGTCCAAAGCGCTCGCAGGATTCCGCCGTCTGGTACGCCAAAGTCAACGTCCGTGTCCATGTCTTGGTCATTCCAAAAGAGCGAAAAACCAAATTCTTTTCCAATGGCACCGGCCCAATCGTCCGTGGCATCGCCATCGTCGTCCAGGTCGGCAAACTCCCAAGGAACAGCTACTTCGAGAATGTAGCCGTCCGCTGTTTGGGTCGCGGCAATATCCTTGCCGAAGCCATCTAAAGCTCCACGATAAATTCCGCCCGGACCGTTTCGTTCCCCCGAGACGATTTCATCGAATTCTTCATACGGCTGTCCCTCGCCGAGTCCACCCATCAGGCCCGGTCGAGCCGCTCGCTCCATATGTTGTCGTGCCCCGTCAGGATAATTCTCGTTCAAGGCAAAACTGAGTTGAAAATCGTCTAGATTGGGTTCTTCGTCATCGAAATTGGAAGAAGGTGGGTTGCCGAATGAGGCGACGTTGTCATCGGAATCGTTTAAAGCGTCGACAAAGATTTCAAATCCGTCGTTCTTATAGGCTTGGTCGCCAAACTCGCTGTCGTCCTGAGTATCCTGAAGCACATCGTCGACGGTCACATTCAGGAAGTACAGCGCCTTGGAATCCCAAGACATGTACACAGTTGAGGAAAAGTCGCCCTCGTTATTGTCGATCGCGCATTGCTCTCCACTCGCACACTGGCCAGCACCATTTCCAAAAAACCAGACCTGGTCTCGGTTGAAGACGAGATGATCACCCAACGTATTCGATGGATCGCCATTCTCATACCCTTCTCGTCCCTCAGGGAAGTCAGGCTGTTCAGCGACTGTCGTATAACTTCCCAGTGCCCAATCGGAGAGATTACCATCAATCGTAATGCTTCCCTCTGGCACTTGAGGCACCTGGACTTTACCTTGGAGTCCCGCAGTCGCTGCACTCGCACTGAACAAGATGATGGCAAAGCTGCTACCAATCCTTGAGCCCAATGAGTTAGTCATCGCTTCTCCTTTTTTGTTGACTAGAAAAGTCTTTAGCCGGTAGGATCTTTTCCGACTGTAACACCTGGGCCTGGCGTATGCAAAAAAAGTCAGAAGGTGGACTATGTCCAAGCTTTTTTCTCGCAAGTTAGCAATGCGCCGTGCCTTCACGGCGGACCCCTGCATAAAGTAACGTCGTGAGCAACTGAAATTGATTCGATTCCCGGCGGTCGAAACATGGCGTCGTTTGGTTTTAGAAAAACGACCAAGTCTGTGCTGGTGACTGTCTCGCCGTTTGTTGATCAAACTCTGTTGGGTGCGCAACGAAGTGGCGACGTTGCGAGAATCGGTTTCACTGCAGATGCAGCACGGTTCGTTGGAGAGTTCGTTGTGATGGCTTGCGTTGTGCAGATGCCGCAACACGAGGGCGCCGCTTGATGCATCAAGCGAACAAAACGCCAACTGGTGAAATCCAAAACATGAATGGTTGGGTTGCCTTTCGGCGGTTTAAGCGGTGCGTTGGAGACGGCCGTAAATCCCCTGGTCGCTTACTCTTTCGGTGACTGGTGGTGGAGTTTTCGAATCACACCACCATAGTTTTCGTCGTCGGTTCCGTAGAAAATTTCTTTTGCATCATTTGTTTCACGCACGGTGATCGATTCAGGTTTTTGACCGTCCACAGTTGCGAGAGACTGAGGCTTCTCAAATAGCTGAATCATCGGTTTTCCATCGGTGGCACTCACCATGCCAATTGCGTAGATGCCGCCGGCAAATGGACCGTTGTCGGGATTTGGAAAGCCAGCCTCTTCAGCATCGAAGGCTGACAAGCTGTAAATGGTGCCATCGCTATCAACATCGAGCCCCACGATTATGCGGTTGTACCGATCCGGATCCGGTGATGCAAAGGTCACGTGTTGAGGCTCGCCGGAGAAACTCATGTCTGCGGGATTGAATTCCAGCCATGACAGCTGCGTCGATTGCTGATTGCTGGCTCGCTCTGCGAAGAGAAATACATATTTCTCGCCGATTCGAGCAACCGCTGTGGCCTCGACGTTGTGGACGAGCACGGGCCATTTTACGGCGTCTACAATTTCGATGCCTTGAGCGGTGATTCTCGCTTTGAAGATGTTTTGAATCGCGGGATTATCCTTGCTGTTTCCACTTTCGCACAACAGCAGAGTGTTTTCTCCGGGAACTTTCGCAATGCTTTCAAGGTCATTCGGAGAGATTCCCTGGAACGTGAATCCTGCATCACGATAGGTTACGCCTCGCGAATTCGTCGGGAGATGCAGTGAAGTATATCGAGGCTTGCTGTTTTCACCAGCGACCTTTGCGTCGTGGCAGCCAATGAAGCGATCTCCTTCGATCCAGGCCAAACCACTTAGATCAGGCAACGTCGCCGCCGATTGGTTGGAGTGCTCTTCTTGCATGCATCCGACAGCGCTGAGAAGGGTGGCGAGAAGGCCAATGCTTGTTAGGTAATTCGATCTGAAAGCAGGTCGCCGCATGGTTTCACTCGATATCAGAGGATAAGTTAGCGCGGGGTACTGCCTTCATTGAACCAGTGCCACGGTTACGGTGCAACGGGTTGTCATTTTTTCGGGACAGAGCTTCGGCGATGCACAAAACGGTCCGTGGGCCGGATAACATCAAAGGAAATTCGGTCATTGGCTACGTTGGGGCGCTGGATTTCGCGTTTGGATGATTGAGAGAAAACCCTGGAGAACTGAGGGGGCGGGGCTCGCGATTCATTGACTTGCTGATGAACTCAACTGGAATCCGTTTGCCGATCGGGATTCATGCAAGAGGGAAGGGGAGTGTTGGTCCAAGATTCTATAGCGGGGAACTGCCGGGGAAGTGACGTTACACGTAATGTCTCGACAACCAAAACGAGTTTTGGCAGACTGCAGCCTGTAATTACTTTAGACTCAGGTCTAGACCTGCCTTGTTGCCACCTCGCAACATGAAGCTCGATCCGTAGCAGATGACGATGTCCTTTCCCTTTTGTTTTCGCTGACAAGCATGATGTTTTATCGGATTCCATTATTGTTGGTGTTTTCCCTCTATTGGGGCGGACTTACCTTTTACACAGGTTTCGTTCTGCGAATCGCACACGCGGTTCTGAACGATCCCATGGATGGCGGGCTGATTACGCAACGAGTGACTGTCGTGCTGCAAATGTTGGGCGTCGTAACAGTCGTATTGATGGCGTGCAATTGTGCTGTTGTCTTTCGGCACTCGCGGAAATACGGATATCCGCTTATCGGATGTGCCACGCTACTAGGCTGTGCACTGATCGGGCTCTTTTTGGTGCACGGACATCTTGATGCCGTTATCGACGTGGAAGCTTTCGAAATCATCGATCGCGATGCCTTCGATGCCGCACATCAACGTTACAATCAACTGACCACAATTCAATGGCTGTCTGCTTTAGCCTACCTGCCGATTACGGTGTTTGCTTGGCGGTCTATTGACGCGAGTCGAGATCAAGTGTGAGGTGGATGAGGGAAGGATGTTCGAACCTTTTCGCACCGCGACCGAAGCCTCCGTTGTCAAGAGATGACGCTTTTTGGCGAATTGGTGAGTCCCTCCTGTAGAGCGAAGGGGGATGCTCGGAACCTCGTGGGAATTCGATTGTGTCGGTACATTGTCATTTGAGGCGGCGCGTTGTAATGCGAAAGAATATTCTTTTTGTGTGCAGTAAGAATCAGTGGCGCAGTCCCACTGCAGAAGCCGTCTATCAGGTTGATCATCGAATTGCCGTCCGTTCGCGAGGGACGGCACGAACTGCGGTTCAGAGGCTGCGAAGAAGCGACTTCGACTGGGCCGATGCGATTTTAGTCATGGAAGGTAAGCACCGAAACCGTATCCTCGCTGACTTTCCCGCAGAAGCGAGAGACATGCGTATCTATGTGCTCGACGTTCCGGATGACTACAAGTTTATGGATCCAGAACTCGTCGACTTACTGCAATCCACATGCGAATCGATCATTGAAGATTTAAGTGGGAACGACGGTGAACAAGACTGTTGAATTCCTTGACGCAAGTTGTTAATCGCGCGATATTGGTCTGCTCAAAGTGGCCTTACTCACCATCGAGGTAAGAAAAAACGATGCGACGTTCTACGATGATCGAATCGACAGCCGTAATGTGCGCCCGGTAGCTGTTGGTTTTTCACTTCTGATTGTTCCAGTTCAGCTTGCTCAAGCCGAGTCGCCGCCCACGCCCGGTAATCCGCGCAAAAACCCGGAGACGAAAGAATCGCGGGTTTCAAGGATTCCCTGCGATGCCAAGTTTGATGCGGCTGTAAATTACAGTGTTACCGACGATGCTAAATAGGACGCTTAATTCCCAGTCCATGGGTTAAGCCGCATGCGAGGCAAGATCCCTCGGTTGATCGAAGCCGTTGTCCTTGAAAAGGAATCGACGGGAAATCCCGTAACCCTTGGAGCACGACGGGACGTTCTTTCTTGCTGAGGAAATGGTCTCGCCAATTGTCCGGGAAACTGAGGGAAAGGATCGGACGAACCGTCTGGCGAGTGGAAGAGTCCTGCGGACCGTGCGCAAAATGCGAACAACATTGCTCAGGTTCGATCGGTCGGCATTCTTACTGACCGCTGTGTTTAGCAGGTGTTTTCACGAGTCCCCAGAGATATTGGGAGTAGGCGTTGTTTGCAGACGGTGGCAGTGACTGTTCCAATGTCTGCTTGGTGATCCAATGATTATTGAGGGCAATTTCTTCGAGGCAGGCGACTTTGTAGCCTTGGTGATGTTCCACCGTCTTCACGTACATCGATGCTTCCAGGAGTGATTCCTGAGTTCCCGTGTCAAGCCAGGCAAAGCCACGGCCCAATACTTGAACTGACAGTTGCCCACGTTCCAGATAAGCCTGATTGACTGACGTGATTTCCAGTTCACCTCGCGACGAAGGCGCGACCTGTTTGGCAATCTCAACCACCTGATTGTCGTAAAAATAAAGCCCGGTAACCGCTAGAGATGATTTGGGGTGCGTGGGTTTTTCGGCAATCGAGATGGCCTGGCTTTCGCCATCGATCTCCACCACGCCAAATCTCTGTGGGTCAGCAACCTGGTATCCGAGGACGGTGGCGCCCTGGGTTTGACTGGCCACCGCCTGTAGCTTGGGTGTCAGCCCCTGTCCGTAGAAAACATTGTCGCCAAGGACCAAAGTTACCGGCGAGTCACCA
The DNA here is from genome assembly GCA_029243025.1 of Pirellulaceae bacterium. Classification (NCBI taxonomy): domain Bacteria; kingdom Pseudomonadati; phylum Planctomycetota; class Planctomycetia; order Pirellulales; family Pirellulaceae; species Pirellulaceae bacterium. Next base: position 15,911 of record JAQWSU010000053.1, read on the forward strand.
ATAAACGATTCGCCAATTAAAAAAGCCTGAGCCAATCCATCGGGCTTCGGTTGTTCCGCGTAGCTCAAGTTGATGCCGAATCGACTCCCATCGCCTAAGACGCGTTGGAAGGATGAAACGTCTTCCGGGCTTGAAATTAAAAGAATTTCACGGATGCCGGCGAGCATTAACACGGAAAGAGGGTAGTAGACCATCGGTTTGTCATAGACCGGCAGCAGTTGCTTGCTGACGCCCAATGTAACCGGGTGCAAACGGGTCCCCGACCCCCCGGCAAGGACGATTCCCTTGCGTGTCATAACACACTTCCCTTGCGTGTCATAACACACTCCTAATCGTACGGAAGCTTCGACGCTTTGACCGAAGACTTGGATCACAATGGCCAATTAGCAAGTTCAGGTCCAAATCAGTCTCTGGGTTGGATGTGATGTTGGAGCATTGGTTTTTTTGTTGGTTTTGTGTCGGCCAGTCAAACTCAATGAAGGTGTTCGCGGCAAAGCTGTGTGTGTCTCATGAAAATGATCCGTGGCGGATATCTCTACCCCGTCGACCGCATGTCGAATTCTAAGAAGTCCGCGGCTCGTTTGAGGCTAAGCGTCAATGAAATGGCGAGGTGATGGCCGTGGACCGTTATAGCCATTGGTGCCTATTGAGTTTCCGTCTGTCCTGCACGAAATTTGTCGTAATCCAAAGAAATAATTGTTTCGATTTCGAACGGCTGGCTTCTAGGAACAGCTTGCGATAAATCGTTTTGTCGAATACGTGAGTGTACACTCTTGAAACACGATTTATCGAGGTTAGACCAATTACATCGCGTTCTAGGCTAATACGACACAGATTCTTCAGACTAATTGTGCTCTTGAAAAGTGAGAGGTCTGATAAGACTTATGTTCGCTACAATCAGCGTGCTGAAATCAGAACGACGATGACGTTCGTGGATAAGTCGTTCCGGAAGCCGATTGGCCATCTTCGAGTCGTCAAAGATTCGCACAACCCAGGCCAAATTAACGCTGTCCGGCAGCAGGTTCGTTTCGTGGCTCATCATGCTTGTGTCGTCCTCTGACATCTGCTGCCACATTTACAATAGGTAACTTTCGCCTCGAGAATATGGGGCAACTTCTCAGGGAACTGCCGGCATCTACGGAATTCGTTTGAGCGAAGAAGTATTTTTCCTGCTCCGTTTGCAAGGGCGGACAAACGCCTCCGTTCCTCCCGCTTCAGAAAGTCAAAAAACCTGACCTTTCCAATGTTCAATCGCGAGTCAATCGCACGCCGCTGTTGCGGTGCGTACGTCGGGACAAATTTGACGAACTGAACCAGCCCTTTTCATGAGATCATGCTGAACAGAAATCTTGCAGGCACGAATTGAGGCTTAGAACGGTAAATTACGGTTCGTAACTTCCGGCTGATTCAAGCAGCAGTTTCGCCTCGCCGCCTTTGATTTCAAGAACATTTCCCCATTGTCCAAAATCGATGATCGATCCGTCTTTTTCGGTCACTTGCCAGACACCGTTTGCAATTGCAATATGCGAATCGAGTCTTCGAGCGTTCAATACCACGACTTCCAGTTTCCTATTTGCGTACGGACTGGATCCCTCATTCGCAATCTTGAGAGACCGAAAGATCGCGGGGCGACCTCGATAGGCTCGCGGCATTTCTGAAACGATTCGAATTCCATCGGTTGTGAATTCCCGAGCAATTTTCTTCGAGTCGGCAGTTGACGCTCCCGCCATATAACGCTTAACGTGGCGTTGGATCATGCCTGCGAGTTCAGCATCCTGTATTTCGGCAGCTGCTGGCAAAGCGTGGCCTCTTTTGGGCACTTTGCGGTCGGCGACTTTTTCGAGTGGTAGATCGGCGTAGGCCGATTCCATGAGTAGCTTGGCGTTTGTATGGTCGTCATTGACAACCCATATATTTCCCCACTTACCTGTTCTAGATACGGTGCCATCTGCTTCGGTGAGCCACCAGGTGCCATCGGCCATGATATGCTTGTCAGTGATAAATTCAGCGTGAATTACTTTTGCGTCGATCGTTGCATTTTCGTCGCGTTGTCCTGCTGAAAAACCCTCCTCAAATGACTTTTGAATCGCTTCGTGGCCCACGATCGGTAATGTGCGGGTGTTAATTGCGCGAATGCCGTCGTGACTAAACTCTTGAGCAAGGAGTTCGGCGTTGGATTCTTTCCAGCATGATTTAAAACGTTCGATCTCATCGCGGACGAGACGCTTGGCGGCTGGATCTGAGCTGTTGCGGATTTTTCGGAAAACGGAGATCCTGTCTTGCTCGGTTTTGCCATTAATACGTTGGTTTGTATGCATCAACGACCATTGGTCATCTGATTTCCATTTGAAAATTCGATCGCTCGTTTCGGTTGTGATTTTTCCGTTAACGATGTCGGTCGACTTCGTTGGGCTTTTCCAAGTGTTGCCTTTGACAGCAAGTGTAGCCGTCATGGTTCCGCCGAGTGAATTGAAACCTCGTTCGACGACTAGTTTTTGGGTTCCATCCCAGCCGAGGATTCCAGAAAACGTTTCCGATTCTCCCGTTTGAAAATTTTTGCCTTTGCCGTCGTACCGAAGGGTGTTTTGGTCGGAACTCCATTCGAGGGTAACCGTTTCCGTAACGGGCTTGTTATCAATTGTCGTTTTGACTTGCCAAGTACCCACCAATTTTCCGAGATTCTCATGCACCTCTGTCGGCATTTGTTGAGCTGTAACGGAAACCTTTGGAAAAAGAACGAGAAACAAGGTGGTTGCCATTCGAATGAACTTCATGGGATAGCTCCAGATTGCGAATGTGTTGTCGGATTACCAAGCTTTGAGCAAATTACGGTATTCGCTGTGCTGTGAAGTGCGAGAAAAGCTTCGCCATTGCCCGATTATTCATGCGGTGTTTTTAAATTCGGAAATCGTCGATTTCGACAATTGGTACACAGTTCTGTGTGTGGTACGGTAGTCACCGAGGTGAAATTTCGGTTGGATTACCGTGGGAATACTTGGGCAACAGGGAAGGAACTTATTATCGGTTGATATCGGTAGCGACAACTCGTGTAGAAAAGTACAAAATGGGTTGGCACACAGCGGCGGTTAGAGCGTGGCGTCTGATTGATTCTTCAATCACGAGCAAGATCCAGCAACGAACCGAATTGGATTTATCCTGGCAATCTGAAAAGGCGCAGCCATGGTCAGAAAACTCACCTGATCGACTCTTACTGACCGTCGCAGATTTCTTCGGGTTGTGGCAGGGATGGGCCTCACGTCAGTGGTGGCTCCTGGCTACCTGATGCCGAAACGGCCGAATACTTTGACGGAATTCTGGTAGAGGCTTCGTCCTTCGATGATTGGGGGGGATGGAAACTGGACACGCAGCACTATCAGCAAATGGGAGGCTGTTATCTTCTTGCGCATGGCATGGGCCAACCCGTCGCGAATGCCACAACGAACGTCGAAATTCCTGATGCGGGAACGTGGCATGTTTGGGTGCGAAATCGGGACTGGTGCAAAGGTGACTGGCAGTCTCCCGGCCGCTTTCGTGTTTGCCGAAACGGCGTTCCGTTGAAAACCAATTTTGGGCAAGGCCGGGCTGATTGGCATTAGGAACGGGGTGGCAGCTTTGCCCTTGATAGCTATTTGATGCCTGGCGACGCTCAAAAGTGTATTGTTTGTGTTGAAGTGAATGTTCCGTAGGATTTCAACGATAAATGGACCGATCCGAAAATCGGTCAGCCGTCAGTGCTCTATACCGCTTACGTGAAGTTGGATGACGCGGAACGCGATGTGATCCTCGAACTGACGGGACACGGTGGCGAAGCAGAGACCAACGGAAATGTTCAGTACGACCTGGAGGGCCTAACGACTGCCAAGGAGTTGGTTGATTTGCTGCTTGTGAAATTGGAACGAAAGAGACGGAAACAATGAAGAAAAAAGAATGGTTCGTGGGTTTCGATTCCAATCACCATGAAAGTGCAGCCGAAATTCAGAAACGCATTCTGAGACGGCGCATGTTCCTTGCTGGGATGGGGGCCTTGGCAATGGCTCCTAACGTTGTGGCGCAGACGGCACCGTTCCGGCCGATTCCCGTCTCAGCCATCAACCATACCAAAATACGTGTCTCAAATCCTGCTCGGTCCCTTGACTGGTATCAAAGCTTGTTCGGGTGCCCATCGTAGCGCGACAGGGAAAGACCGTCATGCTAGGGATTGGTGACGGACCGCAGTTTCTGGCGATCGATGGAGATGCTTCCGGTCAACCTGGAATCGTCCACATGGGATTGGCGGTCGATGGTTTTGACGCCAAGCAAATGTTTCAAACGCTCAATGCTCTAGAGGAAACTTCTTCTGAAAGACTTGGCCCAACCAAAACTCGAATTGAGACACGCGGAGCAGGGCAGAGTGGGGCGCCTGCGGACACTTTGGAGCTCTTGCTAGAAGATCCAGCGGGGATCAGCATTCAGCTTCAAGACAGTTCATTTTGTGGTGGCGGAGGTAGGCTTGGCAATCAATATTTGAGTCAGCCTGAGCCTGCCAAGAAAAAAGGTGTTTTGAAGATCCAGGATTTTAATCACTTCACAAGCTTCGTAGGCGACCCGATTCCGACGGTTGCTTTCTATCGACAAGTATTTCAGCTGCCAATTGACACTTATCAAGGGGCGATGCCTTTGTTGCGAGTCGGACAAGGTAATCAATTTTTGGCATTTGCTAATCCAGGTGGCCGCAACGATTTTCAGGCATTCATTCATCATGTGTGTTTTAGCGTCAAAGCTTTTAACCTCGAGAGTGTCTTACAGAAACTGGCTGGTTTCGGTATTGAACATCGGGACGTAGGACGCGGCCCCGTGATGCCACTCCAATCTTTCGTGACGATGAGAATGCCTGATCGGGGTGGCGCAGCACAAGGCACGCCGGAACTTTATTTCACCGACCCGGATGGGATTTTGTTGCAGATTCAAGACGCTCGCTACAGCGGTGGGGGCGGAGTTTTGGGGAATCGGCGAGGACAGTCGTCGAAACCAACTGCTGGTAGGTCTCAATAGCTGATATCTGATTGGCTTGTTGATTTGCTCTTGTCTGAAAAATAATTTGCTGTTTGGCTCTTTGGGTTGACCCAACGTGAATTGTCTGGTTCGAATTTCACGCGCGGAAACGGTCATCTGGTTGAATCGCTGCTAAAACCTTTGCGATTAGCGCGGGTATGCAATGACCGTTCTTTTCGCTGCTAGATTTATTTTCAGATCGTATCCTCTGAGTGCGATGATTTGAATATTTAACATTAAAAACGCCGTTAAAAAAGTTAGAATGAGTGGGAACGCAGAGGCATTGGTTTTGACACAGTACCCGTTTCCCAGAGTACTTTTCCCCTTGGTTACAGATTCCAAAACAAAGATCAAGATTGCTTGTAGTGTCGACAATACATACTCACTTCCGTTATTGGTGATGTTGAACTCGCTCGTAGCTACTCTCCATGAATCTTGCCGTGCGGTGATTTACCTGCTTCAGAGGAATCCCTGTCGCCTCACGCTGGACGAGATTGGCTCCTTCGCGGAGGTCCACTCGCTCTCCCTTGCCGGACCCCATGTCGATTCTCTTCCGTCAGATAGGCGTTTACCTCCTGAGGCGTCCGCCCCTTTGTTTCTTCATGAACTGTTGCCAAGTGATACGGATCGCGTGATTTTTCTTGATGCTGACATGTTAGTGGTTGACGACATCTCGCCGCTCTGGACTCAAGAGTTGGCGGGACGCGCTTTTGCGGCTGTCGCGGATCCCGCAATTCCAAGGTTGCGTTCTCCACGCGGGGTGATCCTTCCTGATGGCCATTCGTCACCCGACGATGCGTCCTATTTCAACGCAGGTGTCATGCTTATTGATCTCGCGACTTGGCGAGAAAAGCGGATGATGGACAACAGTTTGGCCTACCTATCTGAACATGGAGACAAAGCGGAATTCCTCCACCAGGAAGCGCTAAATGCAGTTGCTTGGGATGATTGGGTCCCGCTTGAGCAGCGATGGAACATGCCAATGACGGCGGGAAGGTGGTTTGCTCAGACCTCAGCGGCGGCTTTGAGTGATCCGGCCATCATTCATTACTCTGGCCGGATTAAGCCCTGGTGCACAACGCACGGTGGAAGATTTTTCGAGGCTTATTCAGACGCCCTTGAATCTGTTCGAGAGCGACATGATGTGTCGCTCTTTGAGACGTTCGACAGGAGTCAAATGTTCGGTTTGTATGACCGAACTCTTCGATCCGTATTTTACCCGCTGGAGAAATTTCTTTGGAATCGAGGCCTGCTTTGAAACCTAAAGTGAGCGTCATTCTGCCAGCTCTGCTTGGCAGCAAATCTGCGCAGGCGGCAATTGAAGCCTGGGAGATGCAAACGAATCGTGAGCATCTCGAGATTATCCTTCTTTGTCCTGATGCCGAAGCTGCTCAGCAGCGTCTTGGCGAAGGATTTTTGACGATCTGTACAGAATCGCTCTATTTACACGAAGCCCGTGCAGAAGGGATTCGACTGGCGAACGCCGATAATTTGTTTCTCGCGGAAGACCATTGTCTACCAGCGCCTGATTGTGCTGCCAAGTTAGTTGAGCGACTTGCCGAAGGCTGGGATGCTGTGGGGCCCGTGTTGCAGGCTGGCACGAAGACGGCTGCCGGAGAGGCGGGGTTTCTGATGGGATACGGCCAATGGACCGCGCCTTTACGAGCTGCTGAGGTGGAACACTTAGCTGGGCACAATTTGCTGATTCGCCGACAACCGTTTATTGATCTAGGCGATCGTTTGTCAGATCGGTTGTTCATTTGTGCATTTTATATTGGGGATCTCCATCAACAAGGCCTGCGTTTTTTTGTGGAACCCGCTGCTCTTATGACTCATTACGATCCGCCAACCTTCCGAATCCAGCTGTTCATTTTTGCGTGCAGCGGATTAGGTTTTGGAGCAGGCCGAACCGTCGATTGGTCCTGGCCGGTTCGCGGCTTGTTCGTGGTTGCGTTTCCAGCGGTGGCTGCGTGTCACTGGTTGCGTGTATGGAGACTGCAGGCACGTCTCGGCCTACCGGCCGGCAAGCGTGTTCAGCTGCTGCTGGCAGCGATTCCAATTGCAATCGCTTGGGGGATCGGTGAAGCCGTTGGGGCGATTCTCGGTCGACGTCGTCTTGAGGGCTTCAGTTCGCGAGCTGAGGTGAAACCCGTTTCACTAGAGATCGTTGCTGCAAGGGAAGGATCGGGATGATAGAACTTCTAAGATTTTCAACGTTCTTATGAACCTGCTTGAGAGAAGTGCGTCGCCAAGTAATTACTCTCTCCGTCGAGAGGCGAGCGGGCCTGCGCAACAACAAAGGGAAAGCTGGTGCCGCCTTGCGGGCGATTGCATTACCGTCTTTGGGTACGCAACCAACTTGCCAATTCATGTTTGACTGCGTCAAACGGCAAGCCATCATTGTCGTCGGTATTACTGTTTTTATCTTCGTCGGCCAAGACTCGACCGTCAGCCAAGTTGACTTGTCGCACCAGGTCAGCCAGTTGATCGTGCTTGATGAGCGACGTAATCGCCTCGAGTTCGGTGGAGGTGAGTGTCTGGAAGGCGTGAATCGTATCCGACATCCAGTTGCCAAAATCCCCAGTTGCCAAATCACGATAGTCGCGCGCGAATGCCTCAGCATTCATTTGCTGCAAGCCACGTGAGGCAAACTGTTTTGACAATTTGGGTTGGACGGTGCTCAACAGTTGCGAAACGATGGCGTAACACACGGGCCCGTACTGATCATCGGTGTAGATTTGCTGCAGGACGGCATGGGTGTGCTGAGTGTGTCCCAGCATCACGAAGCCTGTTTCGCGGGCTACGAGAAGTGGCCAGGAGTCTGCTGGGAATAACTTGCTGGCAGCGCTGACCAGAACTCGAGCTGACAACTGCCGAGCCATGCTCAAGTTAGTGTTTTCCGTAGAATGTTGGTGAGGGATGCGAAATCTGTTTTCCGCAGCAACCGCAGAAGTGTTGGGATTTGTCATGAGCCGATCGAGTGGCTCGAGAACGCCGCCAGTTGCTAACTTTCCAATGGCGCGTTGCGCGTTAAGAACCGTTGGATGTGGAACAATATCCTTCATCGCGTCTAAGTTTTTCGGGTTGCAACAGTATTGGACGAACGAGCTTACCGGGTGTTCAGGGTCGGCCGCATTGGGCAATGCACGAGTGCGCTGTTGAAGCGATTGCAGTTCACGCTGATAGCGACCTGTTTCAAAAATGATCTGACTGTTAGCAAGGTGCATTTGGAATTCACCGGTCCGCTGATCAATACGGGTCTCTTCCCGTCGCAAACCGTTGGAGCGACGCGAGATAAGCTGGTCGCCTTGCCACTCATGGTCCAAATTCGTCTTGTAAGCGAAAGGCAAGAATCCCGATGGATTGATGGCAAGCGAGATAGCAAGATTCGGTTCCGTCGGCTTGCGATTACTACTGATGCCACCCGCCAGCGTGATCGCCCAAAGTCGATCGATTTCGGGAGCCGCGCTGATTCCCGCATGGAATTGTAGTTGTTGTTTCCCGCTTCGGAATCGTGTCTGGAACTTTTGCTCGGCAGTGGATAGGTAGGCCAACAGTTGTCCGTTATCGATGAGCAACGCGGTCTGGAATGGTTCTTTCTCCGATTTGAGCGTGATTTGGACGAGCTGTCCGTGTTGGCTTTGCACGATGCTACCGCTCCACGAGGGTGAGTCGAGTTCAACGACCAAATCTTTCCCTCGCTCCAACGCTTCGGCGACCCAATGTCGAGCCTTAAGGAATGCCTTGGCCTCCGCATTTAAGGGCTCGCCAAGTAGCGGGACTCCGGGTACTTCGTGGACATGAATCTTGAGAACCACAGGGGCGTTTGCGGCATCCTTGTGCAACGCGACTTGCAGGTTATCGAACCGACCGCTACGCCATAGTCGCTGATTGACTTGCCGAAGTAGATTGCTGTCTGCCAGTTGTCCCGACTCGACCTCAAGATATTGCAGGACTTGATGCTGAGTGTGCCTGATGAGACCCTCAATCACGATCTGTTCGATTTGGGCGGGCGCATCGGATGAGTCGATCCGAACCCGAAGCTCCGTTCTCTTTGTCTCTTGGTTCGGGACCAATTCAACCTTCGAGTTAGCGCCTAAAAATCCCAGGTCGCGAAGCGCTGCATCGACTTGTTTTTGGAGATGCCCTTGATTGTCGAAGCGAGTCAGAACTCCGCGTTCCCAGATCGGCTCCTCCAGCTGTGCGCCGTTGTCAGTCTGTTCCACATCTTTTGCAAGATCATTCGCGGCAACCTGGTTGATCCTCGGAAAGTCGTCATGTGCTGAGTAGTGATGGGTGAGCCGCTGTCGAAGCCGATTGATCCCGACATTTTCGGCGCCCTCTATTTTCACAGCACCGTTTCGATAGCGGTCGCCTTCGGAGATTTCGACGTTAACGGACTGAGTGTCGGGCGGCATTGTCACGGTAATCTTGGCTTCAGGAAAACCGGCACGTTGGTAACCTTTCGATAACAAACGTCGTACGACATTTGATATCTCTCCGGGATCCGAGCTTGGGTGGGTCGCGATGAGAAAATCAATGTTCGCAACTAACGCGTCGACCAACTGCTGATCGCTGAATGTGCTGTTTCCTGAAAAGTTGAGTTGCTCCGGCCCAAAGATTGGCTCGGCTCGAATCTCGCTCAGGCCTTGTCCAGTCAACGAGCAAGCCACCATTAACAGCATGATTTGACGCATTGTGACAACTCCGGGAGATTTGATGGTCTGATGGGGTATGGACTGCTATCAGAAGAGATTATTCAAGGCAAGGGCAACATCGATTCGCGACCCATCGGGCAATGCAAACTGAAAGCCTCAAGCGGCTGCGATTCAAGTATCATTGCCTCAGAAATGGGTTGGGGAACGTGACCTGGCCGATCGCTGTGCTGGCTTGAACGCTTGCCGTTTTGTGAGGGTTTTACCTCCGTCGGTAGCTTTGACGCTTCCAGCCGACCCTTGCGAACGCGCCTCTGTTCTGCGAGCATCGCACGCGGCCGGTAGAGGCGGATTTCGACGTTTGCCCATGAATTGAATTGCCAGGCTACAAATCTCGAATCGTGTGACGAGAGCCAACTGAAGACGGCAGGCGTTTTGGAGGTTTGAAGGATTGGGATGACTGATAAGATTCAAAGTGAAGGCGGTCAGGACTCATTACCTTCCGAACACGTGCGTTCTGCCTCGTGCGCCGACGCGAGCTTGAGTTCTCCTGCCACGCGAATCGACAGTCTTGACGTTCTCAGAGGTTTTGCCGTGCTGGGGATTCTCGTTATGAATATCCAGTCATTCGCGATGATTGGATCGGCCTACGGAAACCCAAACTCGTGGGGAGACATGTCCGGAATTGAGGGGGGCGTATGGTATGTGAGTCATTTGTTCGCTGATTCAAAGTTCATGGCGATCTTTTCGATGTTGTTTGGTGCCGGAATCGTCTTGATGTCGAATCGTCAACGACAAGCCGGCCTTTCAGCAGCGCAAGTTCACTACAGAAGGATGCTGGGGTTATTTGGAATTGGAATGATTCATGCGTACCTGTTTTGGTATGGCGATATTCTTGTGCTTTATGCGATTTGTGGATCGATTGTGTTTTGGATGTGGCCGCTTCGGGTCCGTTGGCTCTTACTCGGATCAGCTGCCTTATTGCTAACGGGTTTGTTGATCACTTTGGTTCTCAACTGGTCGATCCAGTTCATGACTCCAAGTGATTGCAACGAGTTGCAAAATGATTTTTGGGCTCCTAGTGTCGAAGAGATCAGCAAGGAGTTGGAGATTCATCGTGGGCCGTGGTTGCCTCAATTTTTTTATCGTATCGAAGTGGCCGTACTAGTGCAGACCCTTGGGCTTTTGCTAATCGGCTGGCGAATCTCCGGACTAATGCTGCTGGGAATGGCGATCATGAAGACTGGTTTTCTCAGCGGATGTTCGAGGGCGCGTTCATATTGGACGGTGCTTTTCTCAGGTCTGGTGATGGGATTGCCACTGGTTGTCTATGGGGTTCAGCTTAATCGGGAGGCTGGATGGCGGATGGATTACTCAATGTTTGCTGGGACGATGCCAAATTATGTGGGTAGCGTGTTGATCGCCTTGGGCTATATCAGTCTTTTTCAACTTCTGATGCGAACTGATCTTAGGAGATGCCTGGTTACTTGGTTGGCTCCTGTTGGCCGGATGGCACTGACGAACTATCTCGCACAGACTTTGATTTGCACCACGCTGTTTTACGGACATGGCTTTGCGCTCTACGGTTCCGTTAGCCGTTTTTTGCAGTTGATAATCGTATTTGGGATTTGGCTAATCCAAATACTGTTCTCCCGTTTTTGGATGGCCCGTTTTCGCTTTGGCCCTTGCGAATATGTTTGGCGAACCTTGACCTATCTGAGATTTCTCCCGGAAAAATCTCCGTAAGAAAGAAGCTCCGTTGGAGGAACCGTCAAACGAATTCGTCGGAAAGGGGGATGAGGTGTCGTCTCATGGAAACGGCGCTGGGTGATTGAGTCGATGCGTGCGAACCTGGGAAGTCAGTTGCCGAATGCAGGCGGGAGTGACGAGTTGGATTCGTCCGGAAACAGGCGTTTTCGGTTCGTGTCGAACTGAGGAAGAAGTTATGATCAGGTTTCTGCGTTCCATGGGTTGGCATGACAGAGATGTGCGTAGTAGCTGCTTGATTGTCATCGAGATGGCGAAGCGTGCCGTTGATGGGACGTGATACCGAACGAGAAAAAATAGGAGTATGTCTGATCATGAAGCGAGTTCCTGCCTTGGTGCTCATTGTTCTTTCACTCATCTTCGCATGTGATCTCGCTGCCCAGCAGACGAAGCTTCCCTTCAAGATCGAACGTGCGATCGCTACTCAGGGGTTTGCAGGAAAGTTTTGTTGGGTGCACGCTCGAGCAGGGTCCATGCCTGCGACCTCCGAGCAATCTGTCCCAACGGTTGTGATGACACTCCAAAAACTCCAGCTTTCTGGCTCGGATATTTTTTACGCATTGAACCAAATGTGTACCACGGACGGGGCCAAGAGTTGGACCCTTCCTGTCGAGCAACTGGCTTTTGGTCGAAATCGTTTCGAGTTCGACGGACGCCAAGACCTGGAGATCACGGTTTGTGATTTCACGCCAAAATGGCATGCCAACACAGGCAAATTGCTGGGGATCGGTCACACGGTGGTCTACGAGAACAACCGAGTCCGTCATCTGCGACCCCGAGCGACAGCCTATTCGGTCTATGATCCGGAGCGATCAGTTTGGCCGCAATGGAAAATCCTGGAAATGCCCAGCGACATGAAATTTAGTAATGCGGGTGCGGGCAGTGTGCAACGGCTGGATCTGGAAAACGGCGATATCTTGCTGCCGATTTATTTTAAGGAAATAGGAAAAACGCAGTATTCAACAACCGTGCTTCGCTGCGAGTTTGATGGGGAAACGCTTCGATACGTTGAACACGGCAATGAATTGACGGCTCCGGTGAAAAGGGGGCTCTACGAACCGTCTTTGACCGAGCTTGATGGCCGTTGGTTTCTGACGATGCGGAACGATGATCATGGTTATGTTGCGGTCAGTGAAGGAAGCGGTTCATTGAAATTTTCTCAGCCCAAGAAGTGGATCTTCGACGATGGAGAAGATCTTGGGAATTACAACACACAGCAGCATTGGATGCGGCATCCTCAGCATGGGTTGTGGTTGGTCTACACGCGACGTAACGCCGACAATGATCACGTCTTTCGGCACCGTGCTCCCCTGTTTGTTGCCAAAGTTGATCCGGAGAAGCTCCATGTTATTCGCGCGACGGAACAGATTCTCATTCCGGAAATGGGGGCTAGGCTTGGCAACTTCGGTATCACAGAAATTAGTGAAAACCAAACCTGGGTGACGGTGGCCGAGTGGATGCAAGGGCCGGGGCCGAATTATCAAGATTCGGCACCGATCGTCGAACGTGGAGCGAACAACCGGATCTGGGTGGCGAAAGTGAATTGGGCCGCCAAGCCCAAGCCGCGTATTCAAAGGTATGGCACAGAGTTCATGGGAGCAGCTGTTCTGGTAGACCATGCTGCTCTCGCCCATACCGCACAGTTTGTCGCCGGCGAAGGTCAGCACAATTCGCTTCAACAGGAGTTTCAAGACGTATTTGAACAGCTGTCCGTTGCGTTGGCGGATGTTCGTTCTACACACGCCGATCTCGTTAAGTTGAATCTCTATGTTGCGGATTCAAACGTACGGAAGGCAGCCATGCAATTTTTGGCCTCTTGGTGTTCGGATAAGTCGAAACCTGCCGTCTCAATTGTGGCAACTTCGTTGCCACAAGATCGGAAATTTGGGCTCGATGCCGTCTTTGTCGCCAGACATGTTGAAAAACCTGGAAAGGTGGTTCACCTTTCTGCCGAAGGTGGACAAAAGCAAGCATCGGGAGATCGGACTCGAGTGAGTATTCTTCCCCAGGGCGATGTTGTCTATGTTTCCGGGAAGGCGGATCCAGGCGATCTGGCGACGGCCACCCGAGTCACACTCGAAGGTATTCTTGACATACTGGAAGGCATGAATCTTGACCGATCCGGCATCGTCCAGTTGAAATGTTTTTTGAATCCAATGTCGCAAGTCGACGTTGTCGATCAGGAGATCCGAGCGATTTTCGACGAGAAAATCATACCAGCTGTGTCTCATGTCGAATGGTTGCAAGGTGGTTCGAAACCGATTGAGATTGAAACGATTGTGGCGGCTCCGTCAACGAAGACCTCCGAAACGATTAGCTATTACACGCCTCCAGGTACCAAGGCCTCTCCCATCTTCAGTCGCGTGGCACGAATTCATGGTGATCGTCGCATCTATGTCTCGGGGCTGATTGCCAACGAGGCTAGTAACGGGGCAGAACAGACGCATTCAATCTTTCAGCAGATGATTCGCCTGCTCAAGCCTGCCGGCTCGAATTTGCGACATCTCGCCAAGGCAACTTATTATGTTTCCGATGCGGACGCGAGTACGGAGTTAAATAAGATCAGGCCGCATTATTACGATCCGCAACGTCCGCCAGCTGCGTCAAAGGCAAAGATTCGAGGCACCGGATTCCCGGATCGAACTCTTGCGGTCGATATGATTGCTGCACCGGAAGGTCCACCCATTTCCGTGCTAGATTCTGCGGCTGCTGCTCTTAAGCCGACTCGATCGGTAGTCTACAAGACCGTGGAGGATCGGGATTTACACTTGCACATCTTCGAGCCCGACGGGCATCAGTCGAGCGACCATCGATCCGCCTTCCTGGCGATTCATGGTGGTGGATGGACGGGGGGGAATGCTGAGAGTTTCTACCCGTTTGCGGCACACTTTGCCAAGTTAGGCATGATTGGAATCAGCCTTGAGTATCGCTTGCGAAATAAGACGGATGAAACGACAGTGTTTGACTGTGTTCAAGATGCACGCAGTGCGGTGCGTTGGATTCGTCAGCATGCTGAGGAACTGGGAGTTAATCCGAAGGAAATTGTGGCAATGGGCGGATCTGCGGGCGGGCACTTGGCTGTCTCAACCGCGCTGTTTAAGCAAGTTAATGCGGCCACGGATGACACTGGGCGATCGGCGCAACCGAATGCACTGATCCTGATGTACCCGGTGATCGACACTTCTTCCGCCGGTTATGGGCAGGAGAAAATAGGGAAGCGTTGGCAGGAATTATCCCCTGTCCACAACGTGCGAGGTGACTTACCTCCCACATTGATATTTCATGGTACGGCTGATGCAGTTACGCCCTATGTTGGGATCGAAGAATTTCAAAAGCGATCTACGGCCGCGGAAAACGAAAGCATTCTCGTCACCCAACCTGGTGGTCGACACGGTTACATTATCTTTGATCCGGATCACTACCGCCTAGCATTGCAACAAATGCAAGAGTTCTTGAAGCAACGACAGTTTTTGCCTCAAGAATAATAGTTGTTTTCAACTTCCCGTTGACTCGACTGTGAGCTGACGATTTAACGAATCAATGGTCGCTTGCTCATGATAATTTGGTTTTCGGGGTGTCTTAAGCGAGAATCTGCTTGACGATTTTGCCTTCCGTGTCCGTGAGGCGATAGTCGCGGGCAGCGTGACGAAAGGTAAGTTTCTTGTGGTCGAATCCCATTAAGTGCAGTATCGTCGCGTGCAGGTCATGTACATGAACAGGGTCAACCACTGAATTGAGGCCATATTCGTCGGTTGCTCCGTGGACGATTCCTGGCTTGAGTCCGGCCCCGGCCAGCCAACTGGTAAATGCCCAAGGATGATGCTCCCGTCCCTTGGCTTCCGCTGTGTTGTTAAAGGGGGTCCGTCCAAACTCGGTGGTCCAGACAACGAGTGTTTCGTCGAGTAATCCTCGTTGCTTCAAATCCATGATCAATGCTGCGATGGGTTGATCGACATTCTTGGCGAGTGCAACATGGGTCATCATATCTCCATGTGCATCCCAGTTTCCGGAAGAGCCTGTGTCGATAAGTTCCACAAATCGTACACCACGTTCGATCAGTCGGCGGGCGGCTAAGCATTGCCAACCAAAGCCAGTTGTTTGCCCTGGTTGAAGTCCGTAAGCTTTCAGCATGGTCGTCGATTCGGACGAAAAATCGAAGACGTCCGGTACTGCCATTTGCATGCCAAATGCCGTTTCGAAAGTCCGCATTCGGCTTGCCAAGAATGGGTCGGACGGTCGAGTTTTCAGGTGAACGCGGTTCATTGCTTGAATGGCATTGAGTTCCATCTTTTGTTGGCTTGAGGAGACTCGGGGCTGTACGTTTGCAATGGGTTCTGAACCGGGAATAACTAGTGTGCCTTGATGGATGGCTGGCAGGAAATCGTTCGCGTAAACTTGCGTACCCGCATAGGTTTGCCGAGGTGCGATCACCATGAAGCCAGGCAGGTTGCTGTTTTCTGTCCCCAGTCCATAACTGACCCATGAGCCGAGGCTAGGTCGGGCGAAATCAAAAGAACCTGTGTGCATTCCCAATGTTGCGTTGTAATGGTTTGAATGTGATGTGTGCATCGAACGAATCATCGTGATATCGTCAATACAGGACGCAACGTGTGGAAAGAGAGTGCTGACCTCAGTTCCAGATTCCCCGTGTGGCTGAAATGCCCATTGAGGGCGTTTTAGATAGATTCGTTCATATCCTGGCCGATCTTTGATTTCGGGATGGTCGGCTTTTATTTCCTTGCCGTGGTCACGCGTCAACGCGGGCTTCGGGTCGAAGGTGTCCATATGAGAAACCCCGCCCGTCATGAACAGAAAAATAACGTTCTTGGCCTGCGCTGGATAGTGCGGCTGTTTGGGTGCAAGCGGATCGCCAGTGTCAGCCATCAACTGTTGAACCAAACCCGGTAATAGCATGGAACCGGTTACGGCAGATCGAAGGAATGGGCGACGCCCAAGATTGGTCATCTTCTAAACTCCGGCCGGTTAGTCCAGGTAAATGAATTCGTTGGCAGCCATCAAAACGCGGCAATAGGCTGATCGAGTTTCTGCTGTTTCACCTAGATAATTTTGGAGAAAACTGGCGCCTATCTTCAATTCTTCTGTCGTCGGTTTACGTTGGTAAAGCTTTCGGAAGGTTGCAACGATGAAATCATGATCCTCACCTGAGCTGGGAGAATTGGTGCTGGCAAAGCGAGCTGACTGTTGGTGGAAAAACGGCGCATTCAGGAAATACAACGCTTGTGTTGGTACGGTTGTCGCCTCACGTTGCGGTGTGCTGGAATTCGGATCCGCTCCGTCAAACAAAGCAAGATAGGGATGGCGGCGCTGCCGTTGAACCATCATGAAAGCACTGCGGTGTTTTGTGTCATAGATTGCGTTAAATGGATTGTGTTGTGTGAAAGTCCACGTTCCTTCTGCGGGGAACGGATGCTTTCCAGCAAACCCTTGTTGAAGGTCACCCGAGAAGAAGAGGAGTGTGTCTCGAATCTCTTCGGCACTTAGTCGTCGTCGCTCAAAACGACTGAGAAAACGGTTCTCGGGGTCGGCGGCTAACTGCGAAGAAGTCGTTTCTGTCGCTCGTTGATAAGTCTTACTCTTCATGATCAAGCGGTGAATTGATTTCAGCTTGAAATCGTGTGCCACAATCTGATTGGCCAGCCAATCCAGTAATTGCGGATGGGTAGGTTTTGCACCGCGTGTTCCGAAGTCATTCGGCGTTGCTACGATACCTTGTCCAAAATGCCAGCCCCAAATGCGATTGGCAATCACGCGTGCGAACAATGGACTTGCCACGATCAAATCCGCCATTGGTTCGCGTCCACTTGCGTTTTCTTCGGCCAGCGATCGACCCCCGAATGATTCTAGCCAGCGTCTTGGGACTTCTTCCCCCGGTTGTTCGGGGTCGCCACGACGATGCAGCCGAGCATTCGTCGGTGTGCCGTCGGTCACTGCATAAGCGACTGGAATTATTGGGGGGGAGGGCTGAGGGGGATGAGCTTGGCAATGAAAATCGCCGGTCTTTCTCAGCAGTTGACCCAATTCGGCGGATGCGAATCGTTCGAATTGAAATGACACACCATCTAATCCGGCCGGGTGACCATCCGTGACTGACCCTTGAATGGAATAAACGCCGTCGTCAGGGCAAATCCAGGCAAGTCCCACATTGCGTTGCGGTCCCGGATGCATGTTGAGGACGCCGGGAGGAATCCGCGTCCAGACGTCATAAGCCTTCGAGGAGGCGTTGACGACAAAGGATGGAGTGCCGTTAAGTGCCCAGCCGTTTAAACCGACTTTGCCCTGCAAGTTTTCCTTTTTTTCGGTCAGGAATTGTGGACCCTCTTGTACGTCCAGAAAGCACCAAGCCGCGTCGCGATCTTCGATGATCGGACCGCCACTTTGGGAAAATCGAGGAATGAGATCTTCCGCATTCCAACGCTTGCCAGAGTCAAGGTCAGCGATTTCAAGTTTGATCCGAGTGGTATCCGCACCGTGATTGCCGTTCGGAAGAATCGTCAATTGCAGGACTTCATCCTTGTTCAGCGGGACGCGATCCATCCGCCCTTGCTGGTTTTGGTGAAGAGATACCGTGGCTCCTTCCGCCACTTTTCCTTTGCCCAAAATCGAAACAGCCACGGAGGCTAATTCTTTGAGGCGTTGGGATTGTTGGGAGGATATCGTATGGGCCGATTTCCATGCGGCCAACTTTTCTTCATGTTCTTTTTGCAACTGCTTGGTTTCGATGCTCGTCGTCAATGGAACCAAGTCTCGGGGTTTTCCTTGCGGTTCACAGCCGGGAAAAGAGAAGCGAGTGCTGGCGAAGACACCATATAACGCATAGTAATCAGTGGAGGAGATGGCGTCATATTTATGATCGTGGCAGCGCGCACAACCTAAGGTGAGCGCCAAAAAATTCTTCCCCAAATTATCAATGACATCTTCGTGCATCAAATGAATGTCTTTGTCGATGTCGTGACCGAACCGTCTTGCAATGGCCAGATAGCCTGTTGCAATGATGTTGTTCGCATGATGGGAGGAATCAGCAGCCAGTAAGTCGCCGCAAATCTGGTAGCGAGCAAACTTGTCAAATGGAAGGTTCTGATTGAACGAATCGAATACCCAGTTGCGATACTTCCAGGCATGAGGCAGAGGCCGATCCGTATTTTCGCCAGCTGTGTCGGCGTAGCGAACGACGTCGAGCCAGTGTCGTCCCCAGTGCACACCGTATTGAGGAGAATTTAATAATCGATCAATCACTTTATCGAAAGCATCCGGGGAGTCGTCTGCGAGAAAATTATCGACTTGCGCTGGACTTGGGGGAAGTCCTGTCAGATTGTAGGTCGCGCGACGAATCAAGCTGCGTTTGTCCGCAGCCGGCGATGGAGCAATTCCCATGTTTTGAATCTTCTGAGTAATCAACTCATCGATACTGGTGTCCTGAGTGCCGCCCGTTTGCAGTGGACGGAATGCCCACCATTGGTGGGCTTGACTCACTGACATACGACCCGCGAGCTCTCTACCGGTGCGCGGATCTGGGGCTCCAATGCGAATCCATTTCGTCAGAATGGTGATTTCGTCATCGGTGAGCTTTCCACCCGCATCGGCAGGTGGCATCTCAAGGCCCTCGTAATTGATAGCATCGATCAACAAGCTTGCCTCCGGCCTACCCGGTACGATGGGACTGCCGCTCTCGCCACCTGTTTGCCAACTCGATCGAGTTTCTAGCGATAACCCACCACCGGCTTTATCTCCGCTGTGACACTGATAACAGCGTTTCACGAGCAAGGGGCGGACTGACTTCTCAAAGAATTGAATGCTCTCGTCAGCAGCGATGAAGTTTGCGCTGCCGCAGTGAATCAGCAAAAAGAAAACGCAGGTGCGATTCATCACAAATTAACCGATCGAATGTTGAGAGAAGGCTGCAATTGCAAACCATCCACCGAATCAGTGACTTACTCAATCGTTTGATGACGTTTCAACGATTCATTAGGTTGTCGATCTCAAGCCA
This sequence comes from Pirellulaceae bacterium, assembly GCA_029243025.1. Lineage (NCBI taxonomy): Bacteria > Pseudomonadati > Planctomycetota > Planctomycetia > Pirellulales > Pirellulaceae > Pirellulaceae bacterium. The sequence goes on from JAQWSU010000053.1 coordinate 35,369, forward strand.
AATCGACTTCTCGCTAAAGTCTCCCCATTGTAGCAGATTACCATGTGCGAGAATTTGCAAGATTTCATCTTTTTTAGGGCAATCGATCGAGGCGAGAAGTCGAATTCAGTCGATTGCGGGTTGCGGCTCGAACCGTTTTATCTCTTGTCTCAACCAGCAGATTACTTGCTGTTGATGGATTGTCGTTTTGAAATGTGATTTTGCGTTTTATCCACTTAATTGGAAATGTTTAAGTGGCTGACTGAGGCGGCGCGGAGAGTTTGATCTGATGGATCCGTCGAGCGTGTATCCGTCGACTGCAAACATGAGATCACCCGTTGAAAGAGGGCCCGATCTTACCAAGAAGCCCGCGGTTGCATCGCTGAGAAGGAACGCTGTTCAGAAGTGAAGGAAGATCGTCTTCCAGGTAAGACCGATCGCATGACACGATTTTTAGCTGGCAAAGTTAATGCTGTTATCGTCTTATCAAAACTGACCCGATTCGATATTTAGAGTTGATGACTGCTGTTTTTATGGTCGCTCGCTGCTGGACCCGGGATGATCTGGTCTTGAGTTGAATCGGTGACTTTCTGGGGAGGGATTTCCAGCTTTTGTCGCAGCGTGCGATCTGCTTTTTGGGAGGAGCCGCGGGTGATCGACATGGGACTCTGTGGGACAGATCAGGCTAAGCACGCTAGCAGCCAGCTGCATCGGATCGATTGCGTAAATTAATAATTGATTAAAACCGTTGAGATTTAAAATTTCCTGCGACGATTGGTCGATAAACCTCGAAGCGGGATCCGACAAAAAAGAGGTAATGATTGCATTGGAGGCAGAGAGGTGACGTTTTTTGTTCAGCGCAATAAAATGAAGACTGGCGGTTTGAATCTCTTTGTCATGATCTTGTTTTGCAGCTTGGTAGGACTGCCGATGCAATTCTGCCGGGCTGAAACCGTGAACGATTTTGGTTCCTGGTTTTCGGTCAATACACAAGGCGTGATTGATGGACATCAGCAATCATCGAGATGGCGATGGTGGTTTGATGGCCATCTCCGTTACCTTGATGATTCGGATGGCTTTCACCAAAGTATTTTTCGACCAGGTATCGGTTATCAATTGACTCCAACAACGAACCTGTGGCTGGGATATGCCTGGATCAATACGATGCCAGCGAATGGGAATTCTCTCATCGATGAAAATCGGATTTGGCAACAGCTGATGTGGACGAAAAAAGTGGGTCGGCAAACGTTGTTTTCTCGCACGCGACTCGAACAGCGATTCGTGGAAACGGGCAGTGATACTGGTTGGAGACTTCGTCAATTCTGTAAGATTAACCGTCCATTCTGCGAAGGAAGTCCCGGGAGCTTTGTTGCCTGGGACGAAGGATTTTTTGGCCTTAACGCAACGGATTGGGGGCAGTCAGACAGCTTCTTGCAAAATCGTCTCTTTCTGGGGTTGGGGCTTCGACTCAATGGGGCAAACCAACCAAAAATTGAAGTCGGCTACCTGAACCAATTTATCCGATCTGGATCGCGTGAAGATCGTATGAATCACATTCTGTCTTTGAATTGGTTTTGGAACTTTTGAGCTGTCAAATAAGGACGATTCAACGAGTCTCTCAGGGGCGAGTGAGTGGAAACATCGTTGCTCGCTTGTGCAGGATGAGCTGTCTTTGCGCTCCAAGGGATGCTTGAAAACCTATGATCGAGCAACGAGTCGATTGCATCTCGAGATCTTGCTTGTCTGGTTCTCCATCTCGGAGAGCCTTCCCCTTCACGGTCACTGTTTTGACCGTTGCCTCACTCGATCTGTTAGAATCTCGAGTGTCGTAAGTAATTTCGCGGGCTGGATCGAGTGCTGATTCACGAGCGAAGTTACTCCTGATGGTCTCGTCGTTTTCGATGGGCTGAACAACGAAAGCAAACGTCGAAATTTCAATTCATGCTTCGCCTTGCGTTCCATAGTTCGCTGATTTTGACCTGTCTCACGTCTGTTCTTCAGGCGGAGGATTATTTGTGGTCGCTCGAGTTGTTCAAGTTACGCGGACTTCACGTGTATGGAAATCTTCAAGGTGCTTCCGGAGTGGTAGGGGATAGTGTCGTTCTTGACGGCTCATCATTGCTAAAAGTCAGGGACTCCGATGGGCTTGCGGGCGGAGACAATGGATTTACATTTGTTGCTTGGGTTAATCCTTACCGACTGGGACATCAACAGCAGATTATCGCCGCGAAGAATCGTTACTCACTCGACGAACGACAATGGGGAGTGATGATTGATCGCGACAGCCTTTTTCGGCTTTATGTGTGGCAGGATCAGTGGCTGACGGTTGGTTGTTCGATCGCGCCAAAACCAGGGATGTGGCATTTGATTGCCGTGGTAGTGCGTCCGAAGAACGTTGAGCTGTGGGTGAATGGTGAGTTGTCGGGGCAGGCAAAACTTGAAAAGCCAATACCTCAGACCAAAGCTCCGTTGACGTTTGGCGGTGTCGATGACAATGGTCGCATTTGGCAAAACTTTGCTGGAGCGATTGATGAAGTGCAACTCTTTGATCGACCGCTTGTGCCCAGCGAGCTCGCAGCGGCTTACCGAGCGGTGTCCACATCGCATGAGGTTCCGACTTCCTTCGGGCGAACAATAGAGGTGATGGAGCCAGCAATCGATGGGATTTCGCTCTGGGGTGACTCAAATGCTGTCCCGAAAGTTGCCGAATTGGCTGGTGTGGAAGGGACCGAATTTTTTGTCATCAAGCCGTATGAGTTCCATCGAGATGGCTATCGTTTTCTACATGGGGTTGCGTTAGCTTGGCATCAAGGAAAGCTCTATGCGTCGTTTGGGCATAATCAGGGCGGTGAGAATACGGATACCGAGGAAGCGCGTTTTATGGTCAGTGAGGATGAAGGGAGAAATTGGAGTCGCGTTCGGACGATGGATGCGGGCAAGGCTCTTCACGGTGTTAGCCACGGCGTATTCTTGTCCTGCCAGGGAAAGCTTTGGGCATTCCACGCTGCCTACTCGGGAATCTTGAAGGGTGTCCACACTCGAGCTTATCTGTTGGATGAATTAACGGGGAAGTGGCAATCGCTGGGAACCGTGATCGAAGGCGGTTTCTGGCCAATGACCGAGCCAGTGAAAATGGGAGATGGTAACTGGATCATGCCGGGGATGCGAGTCGGTAATGGGACGCCCGCTGCTGTTGCCATCAGTCATGGCGACGATTTGAAAAAATGGGATCTGGTGGTGATCCCCCGTAGTAATCATCTCGGAACGATGTGGGGCGAGTCGACCGTCATCGTCGATGGCGCTAATGTCGTAAACATCGCTCGTTATGGACAAAAGGCACGCGCACTCGCTGCTCGAAGTGGAGATTATGGTCGAACCTGGACATCAATGACCGAGACGGATCTTCCCATGGTAACCTCCAAGCCGTGTGCAGGGACGCTCAGTACGGGGCAACGTTATTTGATCGGAACGACGACGGCTGACAGCGGGAAGCGGCGATCTCCCTTGACGATTGCCGTGACTCAGCCGGGTGAAATGAAGTTTTCGAAAGTGTTTGTAATCCGCGATGCCAATTTTCCCACAGGACCAGGGGAATCTCACCCCGATGCCTCGCTGGCCTATCCTTATGCGATTGAACACGAGGGAAAACTCTACATCGGCTATTCCAATAACGGCGCAAACGTCGGACGAGTCGGCAAGGGACGCTCATTGTGGAATAATAACAGTGCCGAGCTGGCAGTCATTCCGATCGGGTCGCTCGACGCAGGCGAAGCAAGAGTGGAAGGTTCGAAATGATGCTTTCAACCGGCTGATCGAGTCGCGCCAATCCTCTTGAAGATCATGCAAGAGTGCAGCAAATGACTCTGTTGTCGTTGAGTCGATTGGGCTTTGCTTGCCATGGTTGTTGCCAGTCTGTGTGTGAATTTTTCCGATGTGCAAAGATTGATTCGTCAACGAGAGCGGGATTTGTGAGGCGTTGCAGGAGACGCGAATTCAACTCCAGCGGGCACTTGTCTTGTCGAGCCAATTTCTCGCGATCAGCTCGTGTCCTTGTGGTAAAGGATGCACGCCATCCCAGATCCACTGATCGGGGGATACCGATTTGGTCGCGTTGTCGAATACTTCTTGCATGGGGACATGGACCGCATTGAATTTCTTCGCCAACTTGGTGACGACCCCACGCATTTGATCGATCTGGGCGCGGCTTACATCCCATTCGCCGCCTTTTGTCATGTACCATCCTGATTGAAGCACGAATGGTTCGATTAACACAAGCCGTAGCTGTTCATTGGCGTCGTGACTACGGCTGAGAAGTTGGCTGTAATCCTCTTCCCATTGGCGGATGTTGAAATTTTCTGGATCCTTGACTTTGCGGTCATTCACGCCGATCAATACGCTCAGTAAATCCGGCTTCATCTCAATGACATCTTTTTGCCAACGGTTTTTGAGGTCCGTGAGTCGATTGCCACTGTGGCCGCGGTTGAAGAATTCAAGTTTTGCCTCTGCCATGTCGACGCCAAGCCGCGCGCCGATTAGGTAAACGTAACTGTGGCCGAGGTAGTGATTGCGGTCCTTTTCATTGCGTCCCCAGTTCATGTCAGTGATCGAGTCGCCGATGAACAACACGCGACTCTCTGGAGCGAAGTCGGGGAGGCGATAACCGTAGCCCACTTCACGCTGCTGATTTGCCGCATGAGCTTGCGTCGCGCTGCTAGTACTGGCAATGGCGGTTGTACAAGCCGCACTGCGGCGGAGAAATTTGCGTCGGTTAATCATGATTGCTTGGTTGCCAAACTAACGTCAGTGGAAGGAATTTGGTTGGAGGGAATTTTGAAATCGCCGTCGGTACCGCTCCGGGGTTTTGTAGGTTTTCTTTGGCTTGTCGAATCAATCCCATATTTCAATCTGACTGTATCGTGAGCTGCCGATCAAACCATCTTATGGTTGCCTGAAATGCTTCTGGCTGCTTTCTCTGTAGTCCATGATCCGCTTCGAGCAACAGGAGTTGATGTTCGAAGCCCGCTTTTTTATATTCCTTTGCGATTCATTTCCCGTGGCGAGGAGGATCAAGCTTATCTTTGGTTCCGAAGATCACTAACGCTGGAGCGTCATCTTTCGTGACGTGAAGTTTGGGGGAGTATTTTGCCGCCTCCTCAATGGGTAAATCCAAGGCGGGAAAACCCTTGTAGGCAGGCAGCGATTCCTCGGCTGACCAAACGGCGACGGTGAGGTCAGTGGGCGGCACGAAAGCGACGACCGTCTGCACTCGACTGCTCTCACGTAAGATACGATCGCTTGCCGTTGGATCACCCTCATCGGCTCTGGTCGCCAACATGAGCGAGAGATGTCCGCCCGCACTCATGCCCATGACGCCGATTCGCTCTGGATCAATGCCATCAACGCGTGCTCGGTGCCGAATGAAGCGAATGGCCCGACGGACCTCGGCCACCGCATCCGGTATTCCGTACTTTGGACTGCTCCCTTGGCGAACGGCAAATCCGGTGTAACCTTTGGCGAGATAAGGAGCAAACATCCACTGGAGTGATTCCGGAGGTGCCCAACGTGAAACCCAACCGCCACTGACGATGAAAACGATTGCAGCTCCATTTTTCTTCTCAGGCGCGTAGAGGTCCATTGTCATTGCGAGGCCATCTTTGTGACCATCAACAACATCAGGAATGATGCTCCCCGCACGCTGTGCAGATGCCACAGTTGTCCAATGGTTCAGAGAGACAAAGCCTAAAAACAGGACAAGAAAAGACCGGATGTTCATGATTGTTTCGTGATGAAAAGATCGTTTGTCAATTAAGCAAAACGGTTCTTATTGTAACTCGATTCAAAGACGATCGCTATGCAAAGCCGTTGGTGAATACATCCTCGATCCGCATGGGCGGAGTCACCATGAAGTCAAGCAAGTCGAATGTCGCGCTGGAGAATTCGCCATTAGTGGGTGGCATGAGGTCGCTAGAGCTGGGCGAGTGCCTGGGATACGGCTTTCATCCATGCCGAACATTCTCGCTTGAATCGACAGCAATACAAATTGCCGTCGATGACCAAACCCTCTTCGACATAAGTCGCGCCAGAAAATTCCGCATCGTATCGGCAGCGGGGAATCGTTGTCACTTTGCGTCCGCGAATCACGTCGGCGGCTGCCAGTATTTCGATGCCATGACATATCGAAGCGACTAGCTTCTCACGCTCAAAGAAGTGTTTTGTAATCCGGATCAGATCTTGATCGTAACGTAAGAACTCAGGCGCTCGACCTCCGGGAAGAACCATTGCGTCAAAATCATCCGGATTGACATCGCGAAAAGCAATATCCGAATCAAGCTGGTAACCCGGGGTTTCGATGGTTACGTCCCAGCCCGGGTCGTGATGATGTTGTACTAAATGATATTTGCGTACCTCAGGTGCTGCCTTGATCACGTCGTGGTCTTCCGCGAGGCGATAGAGGGGGACCATGGTGTCGATTACCTCGGCCGCATCACCAATGACAAGCAGCACTTTGGCCATCTGGGCAATTCTCCTGGAGGCGCGTTTTCGCCGTGGAATTCCTGTTTTAAATGGGTATAATCGTTGTTTCAATGAAATAGCATAGGCGACGTTCGTCAATCACTCAAGCGAAGACAGGGAAGAGGGCCATGCCGGCAACGGTGAAAGATGTCGCTCGATCTGCTGACGTATCGATCGGAACTGTCAGTCGCGTCCTCAGCGGTGAGCCGAATGTCACAAAGGAAACAACCGCGCGCGTGATGAAAGCGGTTGAGCAGTTAGGCTATTCGCGGCTTCGGAAACGCAAGACGATCGCCGCAGGCCAGCGTCTGGCTCGTAAGAATATCGCGATGCTGTTGCTGGGGATGGACCGATCTTTGGCGAGCTTGCCGTCGGTCGCCTGTGGCATTCATGGTGCCGAGTCGGCTCTTTCGGGTGTGGGAGCGAATGTTTTGCTCTCCGATTTGCCATGCGTTGATGAAGTTCCAAAAGTGATCGCCGCGCGAAACCTCCATGGTTTATTGGCCAAGAGTGCGTTGCAAGGCAATCTGGTTGAGTCGGCTGACGAGAAACTCATCGACCGGCTTCGTCAGATTCCGACAGCATGGTTTTTGGGACGACCGCAGGGTGCCGATTGGGGCGATGCGGTGGAAGCAAATGACGCTGATGTTGGGCGAATAGCAGCCGAACACTTGCTCAACAAGGGGCATCGACGGATCGCAATTCTCGATCCGAAACCGATTCATGTTGCACATGGTCAACGATGCGCCAGTTTTGCTGGGTATGCCACGCAACATGGGGCGATCGTTGAAATGGTCTTGGGTGACCAGTCAGCTGCGAATTTCCCCAGCCGGCCAGTGGCTGATGTCGCGTTAGTGGACGATCTTGTCGGCAAGTTACTCGAGCATCCGAACAGGCCCACCGCAGTTTTCTGCCCGGCAGATTGTATTTCTGCGATGGTCTATCGCGCCTGTGGTCGTCGAGGTCTTCAGGTAGGCAAAGATTTGAGTTTAATTTCTTGCAACAACGAACTGCCGTTACTGACGGGACTCTATCCGGAAGTGACCACAATCGATATTTGCGCCGAGCAAATTGGTCAACAGGCTGTGGAGCAGTTGATCTGGCGATTAGCTCATCCTTCACCGCCGCCTGTGACGATTTGGGTGCAGCCACGATTGGTCGAAGGAATGTCAGTGGCGGATCTCAGGAGCAACACGTAATGAAAATCCGTCTAGTTTTGCTAACGCTGTTGGTTGGCAGCTATGTTGGTGGCTCCGGAAGGAGCCACGCGGATAACGATCTCCCTCTTCTGCCGAAGGGATTTGCGGTTGATGTGATCGCGCGCGAACCCATGGTGAGCAATCCCTGCGTGATGGCGTTTGATCGCTTCGGACGCATTTGTGTTGGACAGGGTCCGCAATATCGAAAGCCCAAGCCAGACACTCCGGGTGATCGAGTTGACATCCTGATTGATGAGAATGGTGATGGGGTTGCCGATCGTCGCAAGACCTTTGCCGAAGGCTTCAACTCGATTCAGGGACTTGCTTGGCATGGACGTGACCTTTGGGTTGCCAATGCTCCGGATTTAACAGTCGTTCGCGACCTTGATGGCGACGATAAAGCTGACGAGTATGTTCGCGTTTACACCGACTTAGGAAACTTGGAGCATGGTTTGCATGGTTTGAATTTTGGGCCCGATGGTCGCTTGTACATGTCGAAGGGCAATTCGAAGGGATACAACCAGGGGGACCAGTTAGCTCCGAGAGCGTTTCGCGATTTATGGGGGCTTGCCTCGCCAAACGGCGCTCCTGACTACTTGCCAATCGAGACGACTGACCTGTCTGGTTACCAACGCAAATATCACAAGCCGTCGGATGATTGGGGACAGCAAGGTGGGGTTTTGCGGTGCGATCCTTATCGGGACGGTCGGGTATCGGGCCGAGCTCTTGAAATTGTTGCCCGCGGTTTCCGCAATCCTTGGGATATCGCGTTTGATGATGCGTTCAATTGGTTGGGTACCGACAACGATCAGTCGACCGGTGATCGAATCTTCATGCCATTCTACGGAGCGCACTTTGGCTGGGGGCATCCGTGGACCTACAGTTGGACCGGCAAGGATCACTTGCCTACGGTTCCGATCAGTGGGCCAACTTTTGAAGGATCCGGAACGGGAGTTAGCTACTATTACGCCAAGCAGTTTCCGCCCAAGTATCGCGATCTCTTTTTTGTTGGTGACTGGTTGCGACGTGAAGTGCTGGCCTTTCGCCCTCAATGGGATGGTGCCTTGATGGTCTCTGATTCGGAGGTGCTTGAGGTCTTTGCTCATGCTGGAGGAGGGCGGACGATGCCGAAAAGTGATGGCCGCGCCTTTGATCCCACCGATATGGAAGTGGGTCCCGACGGCTGTCTCTACATTCTGAGTTGGGGGCATGAATATGGCGTCAAACTTGAAGACGGAAAACAAGCCAATGTGGGCCGAGTTTATCGCATTCGCTATGAGGGGAATTCGCTGGAGTCATGGAGTCCAAAACGACGCGCTATGCCGATCAACGATTGGTCTCTTGACCAATTATTTATCGATCTAGGCAGTCCCGTAGCCGCGTGGCGAGTCAATGCTCAAAACGAGTTGCTCTGTCGCAAAGCTTCCGCGGAGTTTCTGCTCCGTAAGCTCGAAAATCCCCCGTCAATGACGCGAGCTCAACAGACATGGGCGATCTGGACTCTGGCACGAGCCGGTAAATTGCCTGCCAGACTTTTCGAGCATGCGGGCCTCAATCGAAAAATTCAGACCATTCGAGCGCTCGCGTTTCAAGAGAAAACCCGATCATCGGAAGAGGTCGCAGGCCTGTTTGCTGAGTCGTTAGCATCGTCAGAGCCTCGTCTGCGTTTTGAAGCGGTCCAGGCAATCGGGCAGGCTAGGATTCGTGTGCTTGCGGAAAAGTTACTTGATCATTTGAATCATGAATCCGAACGAATCGCGTTTTATGCCACGTGGAATACGTTGCGAGAGCTGCTGACACTTGAGGAACGCCGGATGCTACTTGACCGGGAGCAAGGGAGTGCCAGGTTGGGTTTGTTACTCGGATTGCTTGCCGATGATGTGCTCGCCCCTGACGAAGTCGAATTGTTTCGTCGGGATCGCGATAGGCGAGTGGCAACGATTGCAGAACAGTGGTTGATAGAAACGGGTGGAGCAAAGCCATTTCTCTCACTCTCACCTGAACCGGGTCGCTATAGCGAACCTGTCGTCGTCGAAGTGAAGACGACGATTCCTGATCATCGCATTGCATTTACGCTTGATGGATCCGTTCCCACGAAAACCTCCGAATCGTACTCGAAGCCACTTACGATTGACCGAAGCATGACGCTGACGGTTGCCTTGTTAGAGGAAGATAATTTGGTCGGACGGGTGGTAAAAGCCGATTACCAGATTCAGCCTGCGCCGGAATACTTCGGCCGTCGCTTTATTTCCGATATTTCGACGCCGAGTGGGAATCGTTACGAAATGGATTACCGTGGCGTTGAAATCGGTAAACGCGTTTACACGGACCGCGATTACAAATTCACGAAGGTGCCCAATGAACTGCTAGGCGCACCATTCTTGCGAGGTGCCAATGCAGACGATCGATCGCGCGGAAATCGTTGGATTTCATTCACGACGGACGCCCGTCTTGACATTCTCCTAGGTGTGGACACTCGCGGTGATGAGCCGTTGCGGTGGATGCGCATCAACGAGCCGGAAGGTTTTGTTGATACAGGAATGAATGTTCAGAACGATGATGCGAATTTTCGTTTGTATCGGAAAGCCTATTCGGCCGGTGAAATTGTGCTCGGAGGAAATACGAATGAACGCTCTGACAGCGCTCGAGGGAACTACCTTTTGATATTCCAGCGGAAATTACTCCTGCCGGGCAGCGAAGCAGCCACCCAAGCTCAAGTTCTGGCAGCCATGGAAACTGCTGATCTGCAACGAGGTCGAGAATTATTTATGCATCCGCGTGGAGCAGGTTGCGTCAAATGCCACGCCATGCGGGGCGTGGGTCGCAAGTTCGCGCCCGATCTGTCCGATCTGGGAAATCGAGCTAAAACACCCGATGCCATCATCATGTCGATTCTCAAGCCGAGTGCGGTGATCACAGAAGGATTTGCCCAGCAGAGAATTCTGACGGAAGACGGTCGCCTGTTCTCGGGCGCTGTTATTCAAGAAACTCAACGGTCACTTAAGCTGGTAGGGGCGGATGGAGAGCTCGTGGCAATCGACAAGGCTAACATTGAAGAGCGAGTTGGCACGGAGATTTCTCCCATGCCTGCGGGTTATGGAAAAATGATGTCGGCTCAACAAATTGCTGATATCGTCGCGTGGTTGATGACCCAAAAAGCCACCGATGACTCTGTCGGTACTTTCCGTCACGAGCAAGCCAATCCGATCTATTTTCAGCAGAATCAGCAGCAAAATCCTGACGATTTAGAAACGTAGTTCACCTTGGCGTGCTGGTTGTAATGGGGCCAAGTCGCAGTGGAACTCGGTGAGGCAAAACCGCGTATAATGACAGCCCCAGACGACTGAGTGAGCTGAGAGCCATCTTTGTGTCGGGAAGATTGGTTGGCTTTCTGGGGCGGCCGATTGAGCCTAAGCGAAGCAGGGTGGACTGCGGCTGACATCAATCAATTTGCCAAGCGAGTAACCAATTGCGAGTACAGTGGATGAAGATGGAACCCCTGGTCCTACGGTCTTCTTGGGTCGGTTATTTTGCCGTACTGCTGATCGCCTTTTTAATTAGCGATTGTTCGGCGGAAAAAGACTTCTCCATTCGTGTCGATTGGCAGACGGTTCAGTTAAGTCCGCATTTTTTCAGTGAAGGAGCCACGGTCGGTGATTTCGATCGTGATGGCGATCTGGACATTGCTTCCGGACCTTGGTGGTACGAGGGGCCCGACTGGAAACAGAAACACCAGTTTTATGCGCAGGACGCAATTGATCCGCATGGTTATTCCAACAATTTTTTTGCATTCACGGAAGACTTGAATGCGGATGGTTGGGATGACATCTTGGTCTATGGATTTCCAGGGGAGGATGCATCGTGGTACGAAAACCCACGGGGCGCTAATCGATTTTGGCCTCACCACAAAGTATTGGAAGGCTTAGACAACGAATCGCCAACGTTTGTCGACATCAATGGTGATGGCCGTCGCGAGATCGTTTGCAGTGTTGATGGCTTCTTTGGCTATGCCGAAGTCAATCGCGATGATCCGGCTTTGCCCTGGAAGTTTGTTCGGATCTCCGATAAGTCGGCGGGAGGAAAGTTCACGCATGGTCTAGGTGTCGGGGACGTCAACGGTGATGGTCGATTGGACCTCCTCGAGAAAAATGGTTGGTGGGAACAACCGGCGGGGAAGGCAAAACTGTGGAAACAGCACAAGGTGGCCTTCGGCGAAGGGCATGGTTCTTCGCAGATCTTTGCTTACGATGTCGACGGCGATCGCGATCATGATGTGGTTTGTTCCTTGAATGCTCACGGGTTTGGGCTCGCCTGGTTCGAAAATCTAGGCTCGCAGCAATTCAAACGTCATCTGATCATGGGGGCCAAGCCGAGCGACAATGACTATGGGATCTGCTTTTCGCAGCTTCACGCCATGCAATTAGCAGATGTCGATGGTGATGGTCTCAAAGATATTGTGACAGGTAAGCGTTATTGGGCACATGGTCCCAGGGGCGATGTGCAATCAAGACACCCTGCGGTTGTTTACTGGTTTCAGTTGCAACGAGATCGAGCGGGAGAGTCGGTGAGATGGATACCCAGGCAGATTGACGATGATTCTGGGGTAGGCATGGAAGTGGATGTGGTGGATGTCAATGGTGACAATCTGCCCGATGTGCTCATTGGCAACAAAAAGGGCACTCATCTGCACGTTCAGGGGCGATCGAAAATTTCCGCTAGTGAGGGACAACGTGATTTGCAGATCGGTATCGACGATATTGCTCGACCGACCCAACAAGGTGAGCCCGACGCAGCGGGACTCGATCCGCAGGAGGCTGCCGCGGCGATGACCCTTCCTCGGGGCTTTCGCGTGCAGTTGGCAGCGGGTGAGCCCATGATCCATCAACCGATTGCGATGACATTTGATCATCGCGGTCGCTTGTGGATTGCGGAAGCCTATGAGTATCCGATTCGGGCCAAAGAAGGACAAGGGAAGGATAAGATTGTCATCTTGGAGGACACCAATCTGGATGGCGTGTTTGATAACCGAAAGGTCTTTGCCGACAAGCTAAATCTCATCAGCGGTTTGGAAGTTGGGTTCGGAGGGGTGTGGGTCGGCGCTGCACCTTATTTCATGTTTATCCCGGATCGCGATGGCGACGACCAACCCGATGGTGAACCAGAAATCCTGCTTGATGGTTTTGATTATCGTGATACTCACGAGACACTTAACGCTTTCAATTGGGGGCCAGACGGTTGGCTCTACGGCTGCCATGGTGTTTTTAATTACAGTGATGTCGGAAAGCCAGGTTGCGATGATTCGGAACGCATGCGATTGACCTGTGGTGTGTGGAGGTACCATCCTGTTCGCCATAAATTTGAGGCCTTTGCTCGTGGTACGAGTAATCCCTGGGGCGTTGATTTCAACGAGTATGGACATGCGTTTATGACAGCCTGTGTGATTCCGCATATGTATCACATGAGCCAGGGTGGGCGATACCAGCGGCAAGGAGGGCAGCACCTAAACTCGCACACCTACGATGATATCAAAACGATTGCTGATCATGCTCATTTTACCGGGCAAGTGAGTGATCATGCTTGGTGGGGACGCGACCAGAATGCCAACAGCCAAAGCATCTACGACGCCGGAGGGGGACACGCCCATTGCGGCGCCATGATCTATTTGGGAGACAATTGGCCTCACCAATACCGTAATTCTATCTTTATGACTAATCTGCTTGGAAATCGTATTAACAATGATGTCCTGCACCGGGTCGGTAGTGGCTACGTGGCTTCCCATGGTCACGACTTTTTATTTGCGAATGACCAATGGTTCCGTTGTATCAATCAGCGTCTTGCACCCGACGGTAGCGTTTATCTGATCGATTGGTATGACAAGCAGGCTTGCCATCGTGATGACAAAGAGCGGTGGGATCGGACGAATGGTCGTGTTTATCAAGTTGCTTACGGAGAAGTCAAGCCGCGGTCGGTTGACTTGTCCAAGTTGAGCGACGGCCAGCTTGCCAATTTGCAGCTTCACGAAAATGAATGGCAAGTGCGTGTGTCACGTCGAATCTTGCAAGAACGTGCCGCGGCGAAAAAACTTAATCATGAAGCGGTTCGACATGTCTTACTGCCCATTCTGAAAGATCATCCTTCCGTCTCGCGACGTTTGCGAGCAACGTGGGTGTTACATGTTTGCGGCTTGCTGCATGCGGAAGACCGCACATTCTTGTTGAATGCTGAGGGTCGCAAGAGTGAGTACCTGCGAGCCTGGGCCATTCAGCTCGATGCTGAAGACGGTCAGGCCGATGATTTAGGCAAATGGATCCCGTTGGCGGCTGGCGATGATTCACCCCTGGTTCGACTCTATCTTGCTTCAGCCCTCCAGCGTTTGCCGCTCGATGATCGCTGGCAAATTGCAAAAGGCCTGCTTCAGCATGCTGATGATGCGGCGGACCAAAACGTTCCATTGATGATTTGGTACGGTGTGGAACCTTTGGTTCCACACAACGTTGACCGCGCGTTGGCCTTGGTGACGGGTTCCAAGATCCCTGTCGTTCGTCAATTCGTGTATCGCCGAGCTGCAGCAGACCCAGAGACCAGAGGCCCTCTCTTGGACTTGCTCAAAAACACCGATGATATTGGCCTGCAGAAGCAAATGGTTGGTGAGGTTGCCGAAGCCCTTTCGCGGCAAGGCAAGCTAAGCATGCCGGTCGAATGGCCCGCGCTGTATTCCAAGTTAGCGCAGAGCAGTGACGATCAGTTGCGCGATCAGGCGCTGGCGATTTCCGTTAGGTTTGGCGATGCATCCATCTTTCCAATATTGCGGGAAATTGCGAGAAACCAAGAGGCAAATGCTTCGTCCCGTGAAAACGCTTTGACGGCATTGATCACGGGAAAGGACATCGAGCTTCTACCACTTCTTTTGGAAATGCTTGACGATGATATGTTGCGTTTGAAGGCGATCCAAGCGATGGCCGGATATGAGGACGAATCGATACCTGTCGCCATTCTTGCTCGTTATTCAACTTTTTCCCCGAGGGAACAAGCCACTGCGCTGGCCACCTTGTCCTCACATGCCTCATTTGCAAATCGACTCATAGAAGCCATTGCCGATCAGACCGTCAAGCGAGAACACGTGACCGCTTACACAATTCGGCAGTTGCTCGTGCTCAATGACCAGGCACTCAATAAAAAGATCGAAAGAGTCTGGGGGCAAATCGGCCAGAGTACGGGTGACAAGAGGCGACGAATCGAATCACTGAAACGACAATTGAGCAGTGATCGATTGGGAGAATCGGATCTGTCGCATGGCCGGACGTTGTATGAAAAGAGTTGTGCGAAGTGCCATCTGTTGTTCGGCGAAGGTAGTCGGATTGGTCCCGACATTACTGGTAGTAATCGCGCAAATTTGGATTACGTCTTGCACAACATTATCGATCCTAATGCGTTGATTGGAAAAGACTATCAAACAACCCAGATGATTCTCACTAACGGCCGAGTTGTCATGGGACTTGTCAAAGATGAGACCGATTCTGCGGTGGTTCTGCAGACCGCGACTGAGAAACTGGTTGTCGATAAAGCGGATATCGACGAGCGGCAATTGTCGAAGATGTCGATGATGCCGGAAGGCCAACTGGACAAAATGACAGTCGATCAGATTCGAGATCTGATCGCATATTTGGCGAGCCCTAAGCAGGTGACCTTGCCCGGCACCGCCCCTCAGTACGATGATGCGACTCGTCGCGTGTTCGGTGCGATTGAAGGCGAAACCATGTCAGTGATCGATCGCACAGGAGGGAAATCTGATCCCCAAGAGATGGTCGCGTTCTCTGACGGCAACTGGAGCCAAGACAGCCATCTCTGGTGGATTCAAGCTAAGCCGGGTGACAAACTCACGCTTCAGTTTGCCGCACCTCGTGCAATCGAATATGAGATATTTTTGGGGCTGACCAAGGCAGTAGATTACGGAATTATCAAGCTGACGCTCAATGATCAAACGCTGGTGGAACAGTTAGATCTTTTTCACCCAACGGTCGTTCCGACAGGGCCGCTGAGGTTTGGGAAGCATCGGTTGAAGGAACAAGGAAATAGATTGCAAATAGAGATCGTTGGTGTCAATCCAAAAGCAGATCCAAGCTACATGGTTGGCCTGGATTACCTGTATTTGGGTAGCTCAGAACAAGAAAAAAACTCTGCAGATTAAGAGTCGAATCAAGGGGAATCATTTCCCGTGGAAGAGTACTAGGGCTGGAGTCCAGTAAGCAATCGGTCTGCCGATGATCGTGCCGGCCCCCCTTTGCATGAAGGTAATTCTCCCGAAGTGGTAGTCGAATACGGAAACTGGTGTGAGAGCTAGGCGTTGATGGGACTCGGAATAGCCGCCGTGCTAACTTGGTGGGGATGCAGTGTGACAGTTTTAGCCAGTGATTTCCGGATGTTCTTAGCAAGACGACAAGCCTGCATACACATGCACATTTAAAACGAGTGATGAGTGGATGATGAAGGAACGCGAGAGTGACACACAGGTTGGGTTGATCGGGATTGGTTTGCTCGGTACCGCTCTGGCAGAGCGATTGATCCGGCACGGAGTTACCGTTTTGGGGTTTGACATCGACCCGACGCGACGGGATGCGCTCGCTGCCATGGGAGGTTTGGCGAGCAACGATGTGCCGGGGCTCTTGTCATCTTGCAAAGTGGTCATCTTGAGCCTGCCGACCAGCGCCATTGCTCGCGATGTTCTGGAACAAAATGCGGCCGTGCTGCAGGCGGATTCGACGATTGTTGATACCACCACCGGTGATCCTGAAGAAATGTGTGCCATCGGGGCATTTCTATCTCAGCGAGGCGTGGACTACATCGAAGCGACGGTTGCTGCGTCTAGCGCTCAATTGCGTGTCGGTACCGGCGCGCTGCTGATTGGTGGAAAAGAGGCAACTGTGGCCCGAGTGGAACCGCTTCTCAAGATGATTCTCGAGCAATACTTTTATCTTGGAGCTGTGGGTTCGGCATCACGTTTTAAACTTGTTCACAATTTGATGTTGGGGCTCCATCGTGCGGTTCTTGCAGAAGGACTGACGTTTGCAGAGGCTCTAGGATTTAGCCCAGCGACAACATTGGAGATTCTGCAACAGACACCTGCCGTTTCAGGAGTGATGGAAACCAAAGGAGGGAAAATGGTGGCGGCCGATTTTGCTCCTCAGGCTCGTTTATCACAACATCTGAAAGATGTACGTCTGATACTGTCTGAAGCCGAACGGGCTGGCACAAAAACACCATTGTCCGAAATTCATAGAACGATATTGGAACAGGCCGAACAGCTTGGTTTGGGCGAATCCGACAATAGTGCAGTCATTGAGGTGTACCGAAAAAGGGTAGGAGGAGAGGGTGAATGAGCTTGGAACGCGGGGCGATCAGCTTGCATTGGATTGACACAGTCGTGGTTGGTGTTTATCTGCTTGTTATCATGGCGATAGGGCTTTGGATGGGGCGACGCGTCAAAGGCCTGAACGACTATTTCATGCCACGAAAGTTCGGGAAAGGCATGATGATCATGCCTGCGTTTGGAACCGGTACGGCGTCCGATTAAGCTCTGACCGTTGCGTCGGCCACCTTCATTGCTGGACCGAAGTGGCATCTGTTACCAGTGGCTGTGACTCTTCGTTACGCCCTTTTATTAGCTGATCGCTCCCATCTTTCGACGTTTTCGAGCGGTCACCACCGCGGATGTGTATGAGTTGCGCTTCGATCGCAGTGTTGCCGTGTTGTTCGCCTTGGTTGGCATGGCCAGCATGTGTGTGAAGATTGGCTTGATGCTCAAAGGTGCGGGAGCGTTGATTGATTCGGGAACTGGCGGGATGATCGATGCGAATATCGCCATCATCGCCGTCACGTTGATGTTTGTTGTCTACGGAACGGCGGGTGGATTGGGCGCCGCGATCGTGACGGACTATATCCAAGGTATTCTGACAATCGCTTTCTCGTTCATGCTGTTACCCTGTATCTTGGCAGAAGTCGTTGGCTTGACTGGTATCCACGCATCCATTACCAACAAGTCTATGCTTTCCCCGGTCGCTCCCGGAAAGATTACTTTGTTTTGTGGTGATGATGGCCGGTCTGATGAGTTCCTGTGATTCGTTCATGATCAGCAGTGCCGCGCTGTTCACCGAAAATATCTACAAGCTTCTGCTATTCGGATTAACGGATCTTCATTACGTTTGAGTGGGTCGAATTGCTTCGATTCTGATCGTCGCTGGGGGCGTCATATTCGCGTTTGGGTTCCCAACGTTGTCAAAGCGGTTGAGATCTGGTTCATGATTGCGCCGATGATGGGGGTTGTGTTTTGGATTAGCTTCATGTGGCGGCCAATGACGGTTGCAGGCGCGTGGGCAACGACGTTGACTGGCTTTGCCACTTGGTGGATTTCGACGCAGCCATGGTTCATTGCCTGGATTGGCGAATTGCCGTCTTCCGAATCACTGCGTTTGCTTTGGGAGGACGGTGAGAAAACGGTGGTTTACCTTCCGTGGCAAATCTTGTTCTACAGGATCAGTGCCTCGACGGTCGGCATCATCGTCAGTTTGTTTGCACCGCGGGTAAGCGAGGAAAGACTCAGCCGATTCTATCAGCGGAGTCGCACGTCGGTTGATCCAAATGAACAGATTGAACAACCCTGCACCCTGCCCGCGGCTAGGCCTGTCGCGGATCGCCGAATGCTTGCGACTGCTTGGGGGCTGGAGATACCGATGCCGTCCCGCGTGTCACTTGTCGGATTCGCAAACGCGTGGTTCTTGGTGGCCTTAATTATTGGTGATTTCATCTGGATTGTGAATTGAACGAGGTTGGAATCGACGACTAACGGGTGCGGAATTCCGTTATCCGTCTGTCGGATTGCACGAGGCGAGTGACGTGGCAATGGACATCGCCTTCTGGACGATAATCCGCCCTGTTGGCTTGAATGTTTGGCATTAATGATGGGCCATATTCGGTTACCTTTTATCCGAGATAACGCTTTTTCTCGTTGGGAAAGGAGGGGATCCTCCGCTATTCTTACGCCGGATCCTGCGGTTAGTGATATTCAATCGGCGATTGATGCGGATTTCAAGTCAGATGGAATCGTGAGCCGAATTCGAGAATTCTGCTGCCATCATAATGTCGGAGAGTGAGACTCTTTTTCATCGATGCCCTCTCGGAGAACACGAGGGGGAAGGTGTAGAATACTCGACTCCGATAGCCGGCTTCCAACAACGTCGGTCTCATCGGGTAGGCCTTCATTTAGTTTGAGCGAAAGGAAAACATGACGAACAAATATCCGGAAAAAACGTGTTCGATCGATCGGCTTATTACGCATGAAAAACTAATCTCTGCCGCGCTGGATGGTTCCAAGACGCAGCAACGCCGAGCTGGGGTTTATGGTTACCCGGGCGAGAAATTCAAATTGGAAGGTGTTGAATTCGAGATTACCGACCTGAAAAACGAACGATGGGGAGACATCGATGAAGAGGATGCTCAACGAGAGGGCTACCCGAGTCTCGCCATGTACCGGGCGTTGATTGAACGGATGCATCAGGGCATGGAATGGGATCAAGATCAGCCTGTTTGGGTGCACGAATTCTCGAAGGCATAGAGAGACTGTCGTACGGCAGCTCCGGTTTTTTTCCTCGGGTGATCTTGCCGCCGGACCTGGCGGCTGCTCGAGAAAAGGATGCTGACAGCAACGATTCGATTGAGGTGTGGCTTTCGAAGTATACGATTAGTGTTTGAATCAAAGGTGAGTATTTAGTCGAAACGTCACTCTCAATGCGCAAACTCAAGTCGGTACTAAATCATCCTCGCTGCTATTTATTGTTGCAGTTTCTGACGGGGGCAATGCGGGCGAGGAAAACCTGCATTGAGGCTTATGCGGAATGCAAGTCGGGGCAGCGCGTTCTGGATGTAGGATGCGGGCCAGGCTACGTGGTCCAATATCTGCCGAAGGTCGATTACGTTGGGATCGATATTGACCCCAGATACATCTCCTATGCCCAATCCACGTTTGGATCGATGGGGACATTTCACCAAACAGAAGATGTCTCGGAGATGATTGCGAAACTGGAAAGCTTTGATCTTATCTTACTCAATGGGGTGTTACATCACCTTGATGATCGTACGGCAAAACAACTTCTTGTTGCATTGAGTAACGCACTTCGTCAAAATGGTCGGTTGTTAACTTTGGATGGTTGTCTTGATTCTAATACATCGAGCATCGCTAAAATCTTTTTGGGATTGGATCGGGGTGACCACATTCGTTCCGCTTGCGATTATGTCGAACTTGCTGAGAACGCTTTCGATTACGTCGAAATGAATCGTACGAATTGTTTTTATATTCCCTATGATTCAGTCGTGATGGTTTGCCGTAATTCGTCCTGAATAGAACGCACATTCTGATTCACTCTTAACTAATGTGGTTTTGGTTGTTGCTGTGGAGAAACATTGCACGAACGCACGGTGGACGAGAAGCGAGATCGCTCTTTTAATTGGTTGTCTCCTTGTTGCCTCTTTGGTGCGTTACCCCGAGTTGCAGCACCATTTCAGTTTTGATGAACTGTATATTCTTGCTGGGGCAAACGGTCGCGCAGAAGAACGGTCTATCCAATGGGACGCTGGCGTTTGGATTCCCGTTGCCAAGTCCCCGATCAATCTAGAGAATTCTCGGTCCTTTTCTAGCATTTGGACCGAAGGTGTGCCGATGCACCCGCCCTTATATTCGATTTCGCTGCGGGTCTGGCGTGAACTTTTTGGTGGTAGTCGTTGGATTGCGTCAT
This sequence comes from Pirellulaceae bacterium, assembly GCA_029243025.1. NCBI lineage: Bacteria > Pseudomonadati > Planctomycetota > Planctomycetia > Pirellulales > Pirellulaceae > Pirellulaceae bacterium. The sequence continues at coordinate 55,845 of JAQWSU010000053.1, forward strand.
CCTATGGCGCGCTATGTTCATTAGTGGGGATCGCGTTTGTATTTTCAGCGTTGCGAATTCAAGCAGGCGCACGTTTAGCGACAGCTGTCTGTTTAATCCTGAGTCTTTCAATCGTTCAAGCTCACCTGGCAACTGATATTCGTGGATATGCTTTGTTGTCAATGTTGATTGCCTGCGCCGCTTGGCAAATGGTCCGTATTGAGGCTTTTGGCGGGGGCGTCGCAAAGTCGTGGTGCTTGGGATTGATGACCTTGCCTATGATGATGACCCACTATTTTTCGGTTGGGATTTGCTTCGCGCTTTGTGTGTGGGCTTGGTTTCAATTGAAAGGGAAATTGAGAGTTCATTTCTTTTTAGCGGTGGTGATTTCTGCAGGAATCTTTCTTGTGACTTGGGGCCCGATTCTTCTGGGGCATATCAAATTCGCCGAGTCCACGAAAGGATCTCTAGGATTTCTCGATCGGGATCTACCTGTTTGGAAGTCCGTATTTCCAATGGCAATGGACCTGCCGATTCGGATCTTCGGTTACCCGGATAACCGAATGGTTACCGTGGCAATGGGGGCCTTACTGTTTTTCGTTGTTGTAATTGGAATAAGACGAGTGCCTTCAGTGCGCATCTGGGGTTTGCTGTATCTCTTAGGGATTGGTGCTGTGTTGCTTATAGATCTGGCGAGAGAAACACAGCACGTTGCTTTTATGCGATACGGTTCGTTGGTTTCGGTTGCGGTTCCCAGTGCGGCGATGCTCGCCGTGCATGGAATGTGGGGCAAGTGGATTTGGCCGATGGTTGGGGCTGTCCTTGTTTGTCTTGTGTTGCAGGTTGAGGAACCAAGGGATGTCGGATCGGTGCATTTCCACCATGTTACGAGTCAATTAACCTCGATTCTTAGCGAGTACCCGTCACATTATCCGTTAGCGGCATGTACGATTGGCCGATCCTGGACGGGGAGCCAAGCAGGGGCCGCGATGTTTGAGTTTTCCTGTTTACCTGGATTTTTACCCCGAGCTTCAATGATTGACCTTGAGGAATGGAGTAAAAAGCCAGGCCGTTCGGGAGACACTGCTGGTCGATTTTGGCTGATGACGTTGGGCCGGTTACGTACGCTAACCAAGGAGAATATCGATCGCGAGTTACCCGTTGCAATTCGCCGTAAGTTTCCGAAGGTGGTGGCAGTGAAGGGACCTTGGAAGATAGCCGCGAGCGGTTGGGGGATTTCACCGCGTCCCGCTGCCAAGCTCTGGCTACTGGAGGTTCCAAGGCGGGAAGCTTCAAATCCGAGTGATCTGGATTCGGAAAACTGATCGAAGAATTATTGGACCCATCTCATCCTGAGTTATCGGACGTCGCCTTGACGCTTGTTGTGTAGTATTGTGCCCCAAGAGGAAGCCAGGTTAGCAACTCTTCGAAAGGCCGCAGAATACGAAGACAGCGGGGGAAGAAGACGCGATAGCGAATGGTGGTTTGCTGAAATCCCAGCGAATTTAACAGCAAAGATAAATCTTTCGCCCGAATCAGTTTTGCGTTTTTGTCAAAAGGGCATGAACGGACCACGCGCTGAGTGAGTGGATTGTGAGGATTGTGCTCGTAAATGAAAAGTTGGCCTCCGGGCTTAAGAATTCTCCAGAGCTCTTTGAGGACCACGATGCGATCTTCGGGGGCAATGTGATGAAAAACACAGGCCGCATAGGCTAAGTCAAATCGGTCATCGTCGATTGGTAGGGTCGGTGGTGTATAGGCAATGAAGTTGGCTAAGTCGGGATGGCGTTTGGCAGCTACTTTTAAGCTTTGTGAGGAAACATCCAGGCAGGTGAGGCGACCGCTCGGTAGAAACTCATGCCAAAATGGAATTGCGTTTCCTGTTCCGGCTCCAAAATCGAGGATCTCTAAACTGCCTGCGCTGGATTGTTGATCAGGGGGATAATGCTTTGCGACGTCACCAATTTTGTAACGCAGGTAGTAGCTCGATTCCTCGCCGCCGATCGCAATGCTATCTTCGAGCAGTGTTTCGTAATTCTGGGAAAATTCATCGAATTCAGGCTGTGCCATCACGAACCCTTCCGGCATCAAGGCTGTGTTTGTAACGAAGGGGCTCTCCGGCCGCTCTTCTTGTGGCGATGATTTGGAATATCCCCGATTGCAAGGATGTTTTGGCGAGATGCGACAAGTCAGGATACACGATTGACTGAAATCGAAAACACGGTTGGTATGCCTTTGCTTTCTCTGGTTGAAAACCTGATGTGATGAGATGTCGCCGTTTGCTGATTTGTTGGATGGTGTGGAGCAACTCTGCAATCGTGGTCGGTCGCTCTGCACTCACGATTTTGATGACCGATTGACGTTGCTCAAAGGCTCGTTTTGATGACTCGATAAGGATTTCTGCCGCATCCTGTGACCAGAGATAATCTCGGATCGTTTCCAGGGGTACGAAGACATGGGTGGGTTGCCTTTTCAAAAGATGATCCACCAATATTGCAATTAATCCCTTCGGTTGTTTTCCCGGTTCTTGAATTCCATAGAGTGTCGAAATGCGAGCGATAAAAATCGCACTCCCTGATCTAGCAAGTTTCGAAGTTGAAACGATCTGCTCTTGAATCAGCTTTTGTTTGCCGTAGTTGGTTGAAGGACAGACTGGCGATTCCTCATTCAGTAACCTTGTCGATGCTGCGCTGTAGATTGCTCCAGCGGAGCTGGAAAAACAAAAGCATCCAGGAATTTTCAGTAATCGCGACTGGCTGCCAATCATATCGATTAAGTGAGAAAGATAGCGAGTTTCGATTGTGAGTTGGTCGATTGAACTGTTCATCGAGGACACACCGCCAGCCCAGTAGATTTCCCATCCAACTGCCGGATCAATCAATTCGCTGAATCTTTGTACGAGCGATTTGATTTGAGTACATGCCAAGTCCGGTCGACCCCAAGCGAGACGTTTCGCCGGATAAAACATGCGGCGGTTTCGAACTTTCAGACTAGCAGTGAGAGCGGTTCCGAGTACACCGCCAGCACCAACTACCCAGGTGATGGGTTGCATGACTCTTGGTGTCCATTTGCGGCTGGTTTTGATAGGACGACATAAAGAGGTTTACCCATCGAAATATTCATGGTCAACGCGAGGTATTCAGCGATGACTCCCAGAGCCGTCAAGTTACACCCCGAAAAGAAGGCAACCAATACGACAAGCGAAGCCCAGCCGGGCACTTCTGCGATCCCAGTTAATTTGGCGTAGATTGCAAAGACTGCGGCCATCAAGGCAATTAGCAGTGATGCGAATCCCAACAATGAGATCCAACGCAAGGGGCGGGAACCGGAAGAGAGTAACATTCGCCAAAAATGGGCTAAAAGCTTTACGAATGAGTAGCCGGACGGGCGGCCCACTTCCTGACGGAGCCGTACGGGTGATGACCCAACTCGTGAAGTGACCCAGGAAAGCGCGATATCGAGGTAAATACCACGGCCGCAATAGGCAGCCAGATTGCGTGCAACCTCGCCTTCAATCAGTCGGAAGGAATTGAACCGAAAGGTTTGACTCTCTTTGGAGAGGAAACTGCCGATCCGTTTTGCCAACTGACTCATTGAATTTCGCAAGAATCCGTGTGGAGCTACATTTATCGGTTTCGCGTAAACCAACTGATAAGGCCCTGCAATGGCTTTATCGAGTAACTTGGCGATGTCCGCTGGAGCTTGCTGTAGATCTTCGTCCATCGTGACCACCCACTCGCCGATTGAGGTTGCCATGCCTGCCAGAGTTGCAGCATGTTGGCCAAAATTGCGCGATAACCAAATGCCACGTATCCATGGATATTCCTGTTCCAAAGCTTGAATGGTCCGATGGGATTGATCTGGCCCGCAATCATGAACCAACAGCACCTCGCAAATCTTCATCGAGAGTCCGTCTGCCGTGTGCCTCACATTGGTCCATGGACTTAGCTCCTCAGTCAGTTTTTTTAATGTTGTCTCACCACGAAAAACTGGAACAACAACCGTGATTTCAATGGGTGATTGAGCAGATGACATAGTGGATCTTTTGAGCCATCAAGAGGTTCGAAATCAATATGGCCATTATGGTTTGATCGATTCTGAAGTCAATTTGGATGTGATGCAAGTTAAGCTTGCTGAACAAAGAAGCTTGGACTGTAAGTTGCCGAACGTAAGTAAATGGGAGCTGGTCTTGGCAAGAGGAATGGCTGCGCGCATTTCGTAGAAGATTGTTTTTAGGTGATCGAGGTGAATCGCGAGTCGAATCGTGGCGCTAGAATTTGCAGGAAAAAGGACAAATCGCATGTGTATCTGCAAGCTTACAATTGACGAATTACGTGGGATGGTCCGATCCGGCCAATTCTGGATTGAATCCAATCTGCCCGTGCGAAGGTGGATTGATGCTGTCTGTCGAATCGTAATCGTTGTCCTCCTTTCAGGAAAAGGGCGATAACGACCTCCGTGACGCGAAATTCTACGCTGCGGCGGCAACTGAACTGTCTAAGTCATTTACGTGTCTCGCCTGCAAATTTACTTTTGAGATTCCGTCGATCTTGGATAACGATTGCCGAGTACAGGAAAATTGGTTTCTTTCCAACGACAGTCGAAGGCTGTTGTCGCAAACTCCTTTGGAAGCTGGTTCTCTTTTGGACTGTTTCGATCCATGTTTTGTTCGGATATTGTCTTGATGTGCGAGTTACAATTTAATGTTGGTCGAACCCCATTTCATTCGAAGCGCTAAGAGTACGTAATTGAAACGGCTCGTAGAGCTGAGGCGAAACAGAAGTGTCAAAAGTCATTGTTCATATTGGATCTCCTAAAACGGGTACGACGTCGATTCAAGCAAGCCTGGCGCATAGCCTGAGCGATTCCCGATTTCGATTTATTTCTGGAACTTCTAGCCAAGGAAATCTGGCTGCTCTCTGCTTGTTTGGTGGAAATTGTGAACGCTATCTCAAGGTTCGTCGTATCAACAGTTCTGCGTCGAATAGGGAGAGGCTAAGGCGATCTGCAAACAAGCAATGGTCTCTGCGTTTGCGGGACGCTCTTGCCGATAATGTAACACCCATCGTGTCGTCAGAAACCTGTTGGAAATTTGATGAAGCTGAGTATCGTGATCTGCGGAAATTCTTCGAAGACAGAGGATTCGAAGTGCAGATTGTGGCGTTCTTGCGTCCGGTTCTTGATTATCTATCAAGTGCTTTTCAGCAATTGGTCAAGTGGCAACGGATGGACTGGGATAGTTTCCTGGCAGAACAAGCTGCCGTCGATTACTGGAAGAAAATCAAAATGTTGGACCATGTATTTGGAACAGCAAACGTCACATTGGCATCTTACGATCCCAGTAGATTTCCCAATGGTTGCGTAACGCAAGAATTCTCCAGCTTGATCGGCCTGGGAATGACACCCCTGCAGTCTACTCGTCGCAATGAGAGTTTGAGTCAGGATGCGGTTAAACTTGTCTACGCATTGGATCGGTCTACATCTCTCCAGCAAGTGGCTTGGAAGGATCAAGTGAAACGTAGTCTTTTGGTCCGAAAGATGTTGGAATTGGAAGGTTCGGAATTCAAGTTTCATCCAGCTGTTTTTAAACAACTGGAATCGGCCTTTTGGAAACGAAAGGATTTGTTGGAGCAGCGTCTTGATTGCTCATTTTGTTTCTCGACGGATTCAGTGTTGGATGACCATGTTCGGAGCGAGGATTCTCTTTTCGATTATTCGCAGAGCACGCTTGACTGGCTCGCAGCGAATTCGGGTGCGCCTGTCTTAATCACTCGATCTGGAGACAATTTAAGTCGTCAGGTGGTGAGGCAACTTAAGCAGATTCCCTTGTACACCGATGTGGATATCCTAAGGCAAGAGGCTAGAAATATTGCCTCTCGCGTACGCCAGACGTTTAGTCCGCTTTTTTCGAGATGATCGCATTACGAATGTGATTGTTGAGATCCTTGGCGGATGGGGCGGCGATCTAAAACATCCATTTTCCTCGATGGTCGAAATGCAGTAATCCTAACAGATCGGATTGAAGAGTTTCTTGCGATGTTTACTCAACTCTTCAGATGCCCAACTGGTAAATGAGGTTAGATCAGGCCGTCGAAAAAGGCGATCGACCCGTTCCGCGACTTGCTGAGCCGCTTGTTTGCCATGCAACTTCCGAATGGGTGGGCTGTTTGATTCACGGCAAAGCCAATTCAAACTCTCTTCTGAAAAGCGAAAAAGATCTCGGTCGTCATCAATACACTCTTGATTCGCCCTGTTTTGGACGCTGCTGGGAATGGACCGCCCGAGGCGCTGTTCCAGCCAGGGTCGTTGTTTCTCAAAAGTCTCAATTTGATCGGCGATCACATTCTTTGATAGACAAATCCGTTTGCCCGGTAAGCGGGCCATCCGCGAGATGAGCATGAGGCGGCGAATCCTGTCGATTCGTCGCCTCATTTGCGGTGGCATCAATTGAAGCCACGAAAACAACATTTGGATAGCCGGAAAGGAAAGGCTTTCGTTAACCTGGATGACCGAGTTTGGGTCTAACTCAATTTCTTGCTTTGCAAGAAAATGTCGAACGACACAACCTTCGGGGAATGTTTTCGGATCGAACAAATGAATCTGAACATTCTCCCGGCCAAACAGATTATCGAACGCTCGAATTTTTGGAGCGAAGTCCAGGGAACTGTGTTCCTCGATCCTTGTTAAGAATGTTTGTAGATCCGTTACCTCCAATGATTTTATGATTTGCTGGAAGCAGCTGTCTAGCCAATCAGCTGGTGGACGTAAGTAGGCGATTATGACTGGCCGTAGCTTTTGTTGTACAAGCGACTCTCGCATTTGCGCGATGTCTTCTGGTGCTAAGCTCCAAACTGTTTCGCCGGATAGGATTAGTGACTTGTTGTTTTGTCGGACTTCCTTGTTTGCTAATTGTAGCTTCTTGTGGCATTTCGTTTTGAATCGCCGCAGTTTTGCCAGCGACCAACCCTGGTCTTTCATGAACCAACTTGATTTGGCTGATGAATCAAACAGGGTTATCAACCCGTTATCACTAGAAACATCGCCGAAACTGAGATAGTGAAAACGACGGTCCTGCAGCCGATAGAACAGGGTCTGCTGAATTGAGGAACTTCCTGTCTTGTGCATGCCGATATGAATCAAGCACTTTTTCGCCGTCATGCTTCTTTGATGGGTAAAGGTTGTTTCGTCTGGTCTGTTTCAAATCGAGTGGCACGAGACGCGTCACGAGTTTCATGTTTTGCGAATTGGCGGAAAGCTGGTTGGGGGTTCTTTTTGAATAATCGAAAATTGTAGCTGAATAGCTTGATTGAAGTCGCCAAGCCGTCACGCGATTAACGGGTGAGCTTTCGGCGAATTGCGATTTTGAGTCGTCTGAATTCGTTGGCAGCTTTCAATGGCCTAAATTTTTGGAAACTGGTTCGTGAAAGATAATCCCACCACAAACTGCTTTCAGCTGAATCATGGGGATCGCCATACCAAGGCTTGTCTAGACCCGAAAAGTGAATGATTGCAGGATCTCGCAAAGCCTCATCTACCTCGTCCATGGGAAAGAATGTGTATGCCCATGTCTTGGGTGAGCGCAATGCATGGGTTTGATTCCAACGGAGTTGCAGCGGTGTAAAATGGCCGGCAGTTGCCAGATTGATTGCGTCCATGTCATTCCGGAAATAACGGCCATGAGTTCGGCAGAGTGTTTGCAGGGTTGCGGTCGTCTCACGGTCTTTCCAGGATGTCAGGTTGAAAACCAGTACTCCCGATTGAAGATAGGGCGTGTCAGGTGCAATGTGCAGTTCTCTCCAAATGCTTGAAAGCGCAGAGTTAGGACTGGAAATTGTTGGGTTGCTTATTGCCGGCACCGCGGCAAGGCTATGGTTACCGATTCGGGTCGTAAACAGTTCGGAAAGATCTTTTCGGACCAGGATGTCTGTGTCTAGGTAAACAGCTGTTTGACGCGATTCTGCCAGGTAATTTGCGGCAAAGAAGCGTCCCCATGCCTCCTGGCCTAGGCGTTTTTCCGTTGGAAACAAATCCACTGGCATTAGTTCCCTGAGACTCTCGAAATGAAGAGCAAGTGCCGGCACCGACGCTTGTATTTGATGTTGTGTTCTTTTGTTGATGTCGCTGCAAAAAAGATGGATTTCTAGATTGGTCGTGGCCTGCTTCGTTTCCTGGATGGATCGCAGGAGCACTGCCAGTGGCATTGCAACCTTGGTGTTCCCAACCATGAATAGCGTGAGAGGATCGGTGTTATTCAAGTGCGGTATTCGCCGTTTTGGTTTGTCCAAGACGAAGTCCTAGGATTGCTCGTCAGTGAAATTCGATGACAAAACAATGGGTGTTGGCGTCTACAGGGTGCTTTCAACTCAGTGTAATCCGCACGGCGAGTATTAAATATTTGGCTTGCTGTGGAATCGCTGATTTAAGTGGGCCAACTTCCGTTAATTCATTTATTCCGAATAACTCGAATGCCAGATGAGAAATGGGGACATCCTGAAGTTAATGCTGTTTGTGTTTCGTAAACCGGAATTAGGTTAAGTAGATTGGTCTCAGTTTACTTATTGTTTGTGACTCTGTTTCGTAATGTCTGTTTCGTAATGTCTGTTTCGTAATGAATGTGCTTATGAAGTCGCACGACAGAAGATCTGTGAAAGGTTGGGTGCGCCTCTTCGTTGTGATGAGTGCTATCGGTCCCATTGCGTGGGTTTATCGATTGCTTTACACCTGCCTGGCCAAGCTGGCAGTCGCCGATCTCAAATGTAGGTCCGGTTTGATTGCGGTCTACCTCTGCCGTGGCCTTAGCAAAAATAAGTCGCTTGTGATTCCCGGGATAAGTGACATTGATTTCATTGTCGTCGTCAAGAACGGTGGGGAACACGCAGTTGTTGCCGATCGAATATTGCGAAAGTGGAATGCGCTGACCTTCGGTGTGATTGAATACTATCCAGCTGTGGTGATGACGGAGTGTGAATTTGAACGTATGTGGCACACCAATCTCGTTCGCAGGTTTCGCTTTTTAGAAGGCCAGTCTACCTGGACTTTGATGGCTGGTGCCGACGTTGTGAATCAACTGCCAGAATTAAACGAACTGAAGAAACGAGAGGCTTATTACGCGGAGTTGAATTACTGGTGGGTGCGATTTGTTGCAATGTGCTTTCACGACGAAGCCTTTTTGAATGAAAGGCTGTTGAGGAATTCTATTTGTTACAAGGCGGTAACCGAAGTTAGCAATTTGAAAAATGCACTTCAAACCGGAGAGCTTGTTCTACAGCGGGAAGATGCTTTTGAACGCGAGCAGGGTGATTTATTTGAACGATTGAAGAATCAGAAAGAGTCACGGTGTTTGACGCGAGATGACGACTTAGTGAAGGATACGCTCCAATTCATTATGGGGGCAATTTCAGATGTTTGGTCTGCTTTTTCGACGCAACCCTTCCTGACAACTCATGCCGACATTGTTCAAACTACAGCAGCCACCGAGAGTTGTCAGGCGAACAAGCAGGTGGAGGCGATGTTGGAGCATTTTCGACTTGGGTTCCACCGTAAATTCGTCGAGGCGGATTTGCATGTGGAAGTACTTCAAAGTCTTTGGTGGCAATCGAATGAATTGTTGGTGGTCGTTACGTTGCCGGCTGCATTTGAAATTGACGCGAAAATCATCACGGATTTGATTGAGGCTGCCAAGGTACAGACGTCGCGATTGCCACGATGTTTCCTCTATCTTCGAATGGGTGATGTGTTATTTCCGTTGACCCCCGAACTGCCAAAGGATTTTTACCGTGGCGTAATTACGGCGGCAACGATCCCGGATGTGATTTTGCGGTTGGGGGGGGAGGCGGTCTTTTGGACTGATTGGTCGGCATGTCTGATTAGCGGGCCGGAGGTGGAACGCCTCTGGCCTTCCCTAACTCATCAGAAAAGAAATCAGTTGAATCAAGTTAGTGAAATGGTGGCCACGGGAAGTATTTGTTATTCAACAGACTTGAGCGAATGCCAAGATGGCTTGTAGAGTCGATGTTTTGCTATGAATGTTCTATTTAATGTGATGTCAGGTCGAGGGCACACCCAAGCGGGGCTTCGGCTTGCGAATGCACTTCGCACGAAAGGTCATTACGTCACCTTTTTGTGTTGGCCTGACGCTGTTGAAGAATTTCGTGCACAAGGCTTTTCGACGGTGCTCTATGCTGAAAAGGTTTTTTCCGATTCGTTGTGCCATCGGGCGTCCACGAATGATTTAGTCGCGCCGATTCGATCGGGGGCTGTCAATGCTAGTAATCCGAAAGCGGGAGATCTGTTCGAAGCTTATTTGCATCACATCGTCAACGGTGAGTTCGACGCGCGAATAAAAACTAGTCAACCTGATGTATTTGTTTTCGATAGTTTTCTTTGGGCTAATGCACTGCGCGTTTTGTTTCTCGGTATCCCCGTTGTTGGCCTTTCCATTCCGATGGCATTCCGCCTGAACACGAAAGTCCCACCTGTGACCTCGGGGAGAACGGTTAGGGGAAACCCCCTGGATCGATTTTCGGTTTTGTTGGAGTGGATGTGGGTGGAAACAAAAAGTGTTTGGATTAATCGTTCTAGATCGCAGTTCGCAGGGACCTATCGGCACCCCTATCGTTTTCATCACCTAACTTACATTTACCGAGAAATTGCTAAACAATCAGGGATTGCCGCCAGAAGGAATCGCGACTTTGTTTTAACTGAATTCGGTCCGCGATTAGTGGTTCCGGAAATCGTTTGTGCCCCGCATGAGTTACAGTTTGAAGTGAAAGCGAAAGACTCTCGTGTTTTTTTCGGTGACTATGTTGACATGAACCGTTCAGAACCAGTTGGGCGAGTTGATGGTTTAGATCCGAAAAAGCCGTGGGTTTATTGTTCCCTGGGGACTGAGTCGAAAAACTATCCTTATTCGAAGCGTTTTTTTCGGGCGGTTGTCGAAGCAAGTCGTTTGAAATCAGATTGGCAATGGATTTTGTCCGTGCCGAATGGAGAATTAGAAAGCGATCTAGAGATTCCCAGGAATCTGGCTGTTTCTAACTGGTGGCCGCAGATCCATGTGCTGGGAAGAGCGGCCGTAATGGTGACTCACGGCGGGATTAATTCCATCTTGGAAGGGATCGAAAGTGAGGTTCCCATGGTGATCGTACCTGGGACTAGAGACCAGCCAGGCAATGCGGCCAGAGCGGAGGCTTGTGGGATTTCTCGACGCTTACCAATGAAGAATATTCGCCCAACCGAATTAATAAATGCCGTTCAACATTGTGTTGATTCATCGTCGATCAAAGATGCACTGACACGCATTCGTAATTCGATACGCAATGGAAATACTCTAGGTGAGGCGATAAATCTTATCGAATCGGTTGCTGCTGAATCGAAAAGATGTAGGGGTACTATCCGTCCAGCTAAACAGAATCACGCGTGTAGGAAATGACGATTCAAAAACTCGATAAGCTCACACTTTGGTTTCACGGGATTAAGCTGAATGTAAACAGTAACTGTCCTGAACTCTTAGAGTCTTTAAGGAGAGATTTTGAGTCGTTTTCTAAATCGAACCGTCCCGTTGAACAAACGATAAGCATTACGGCGCAGCATGGTCCGTTTGACCCCAAGCAAATACGGGGTTGGCCATTCTTACGACATCTCGGTGGAAAAGCATCTGGCTGGGGAAATGAGAGGTGGGTCGATTATGGAAATGCCCTGCTTTTTTACAATGCAGCCCAACGCTGCGGTCGAGTGGAGGCGGAAGATTCAAATCCGCTCTATCACTATACCTACTATCTGATCATCTCGACGCTCGGGGTCACGATGGATCAGATGGGGCTGCACCGCTTCCACTCGCTAGGCGTTTCCTATCACGGAACGTCAGCTTTATTCACGATGCCCATTTCAGGCGGTAAGTCAACACTTGCGATGGAACTGCTGGGAGACTTGGATGTCCTATTGATTTCAGAGGATACACCTTTAATTGATCTGAATTCAAAAGTGTTTCCTTTTGGAATTCGAATAAGCTTACGCGAAATCGATAAACTTTCTATCCCGGACGATCGGTTCAGAATCAAAAACGATCCCGTGTTCGGAAAGAAGTACTTGCTTGATATGAGTCATTTTGGAATGTCTCGCTGCATGCATCATGCAATGTCAACGCATTTCATATTTTGGGCTGAAAAAAGCAGTCTGGATGAACCCGAAATTGTCCCCGTGCCCAGTCGGAAGAGTTTGCCAGATTTACTGATTGCCATTGGAATGGGAAAGGATTGTCCACAGCGCGCGGAAATGGTGCTGCGACTGAATCCCGCGGGGATTCGAGAGATCGGAGTTACCCTATGTAAACGGCTTGCTTGCGCCATCAGTTTGTGGCGGCGCGTCAAATGTTACCGCTTTCTAATGACGAAAGATGTCGAAAAGAACGCTAGATTCCTCAAAGTATTTCTGGCTGAACATCGGACACATGATTAGGGCGAGTTGCTTGTGTCGCTGGCGATACAGTCGTTGTCAAGCCAGAAGATCAACTGGAATAAAATACTGTGCTCATTGATCCACCTGTCTTTTTGTAAATCGTAATTTGAGCGTGTCGTTGCAATGGATCCAGAATTTTTTTGTATCGGGTTTTACAAGACTGGAACAACCTCGCTGCAGGTTGCTTTGCAGAAACTTGGTTATCGGGTGCGGGGCCTTTTGGTATTCACAATCCCAGAATACATCTCGATGTTTTGCCATTGGCTCATTCGATCGTGTCCACACACGATGCGTTTCAGGATCATCCATGGCCCATCATTTTTCGAGAAATGGACCGGTCTTACCCCGGGGAGAAATTTATATTGACGGTCCGTGATGAGAAGGCTTGGATTCGTAGTGTCCTGAGTCACTTCGGTCATCAATCAACAGAATTGCGTCGTTGGGTCTACGGTAAGGGTTCCCCGAAAAGCAACGAGCAAATCTATCTTCGACGTTATCGGCAACACAACGCCGAAGTTCGTGAATACTTTCGTGAACGGAGAGACGACTTTCTGGAAATGAATTTTGGCAGAGGGCTGTCGGGTCGCTTTCTGCGGTGGCATGAAACCAGCTGAGACAATCTCAAGCATCGATTGCAGCAGATCAGCATTAGCCGCCAGCTTTTCGCCAGAAGTCAATCGAGCCAAATCGAGTTCGCCTTTGTTCTCTTGGGCGTTGTGGCACGCGTAGCAATTTTGTTGCAAGATCGGTTGGATCACGTTGGTGAAACGGTCGGGCTGAGCTTCGTCTGCTCCCAGAGCAGGAGGCAGCGATGGACACAGGCAAATGCTGATGAGAACGACCAGTGTCAATGCGGCTTGTCTCATGTGCGCCTCGTCAGCGTATGAATTGGGTGACATAGTCGTCGCCAAGACCTGTTTGTGAAAAATGACGGCGACACATTTCTATTTTGGTGTGGACATCATCATGTCCCACTGTATTGTCATCATCGTCAAAATAGATCAGTGCCCCAAAGATATGAAACAGCGTGATCATTTCATCCGCGTTGTCGACAACCAATGTATGGACTTCACCAGGAGGCTCGAATACATAGTCGCCCTCGCGAGCGGTCCAGTCGTGCTCGAGGTAACGCCAGGATCCCTTGATGACATATCCGTGCACTGGGGCTGGATGTCGGTGTCGACTGAGCACGCCCGTCCGTCGGACGCGTAGTAGGTTTACCCACGAACCTCCAGTCACATCGAGCAGCAACGGACGGAACCAGACGTTTTCCGCTTGCGGAACCCAAAGCCGTTCGTCTTCCGGAAGCGTCGGCGTGACTATATCTGAAATTGCATGCGATAAAGACAAGTTTGATTGTGCCATGAGAAATGGTTTGTCCTAATGGTGTGTAACACGGGCCGCCGCTGAATCCAGCTTCCGACGAGTAATGCCGTTCAAGTCTTCCCATAATACAACAACCGATGTTGTGGGGCGAATGTGCCGAGCCCATTGTTAAGGCCTGCGAATAGACTTTCGGGAAATCGTCACAGGCTGTCCCTATCCCCTGAGCGACTAGCACGTTTTCGGATCGACACTGTCAGCGGACGAAGTGCTTTCGATACGCTGGTAGGGTACAACTTATGGGTGAGCCAGGCTCGGTCATTGCCTGTTCTCGTGCCTCGACGTGAACAGAACGGGCACCGATCACAAATCGTAGATCGACTCATTCTGTGGTTATTTGGCTTTTCCATCGTGCAGGCTTCCGGGAAAAGAGTTCTCAAAGGATGTAAATTCGAATGGGGAAGCCGATTTGAGGGAATAGTATGACTCACGCTACGATGGATTTATACTGATTAGCAGTTGCAATGGTGCCAGATGGTGGACCGGGCCAGATAATGGCAGAGTTAATCCAAGTAAGAATCAAGGAATGTTGGTGATTCAAGGAAACTGCGTGGTGGTTAAATCGTTGAAAACACTGTTGGTCATGATGAGCGTAATGCTTGTTGGTAGCCCCAGTATTGCTGCGCCCGATGCTGTTGATTTTAACCGCGATATTCGCCCCATCCTTTCAAATTATTGCTTCAAATGTCATGGCTTTGACGAAGCAGCTCGAGTCCATGATTTAAGGTTGGACGATGCGAACACGGCCCTGGCGGAACTATCTTCCGGCGAACGTGCTATTGTGCCAGGTGATCTGGAAATGAGCGGACTCATTGATCGAGTGACGTCGGCGGATCCGGATTTTCGCATGCCCCCACCCGATACGAATCAGCAATTGAGCAATAGGCAGGTTAAGTTATTGCGCGATTGGATCGCCTCGGGGGCCAAGTACGAAAAACATTGGTCCTATGTGTCACCGAAGCGTATCGATCCCCCTTCCGTGAATCAGCAAGCTTGGCCTCGAAATGAAATCGATCAATTTGTGCTCGCTCGCTTGGAAAAGGCCGGCCTGCAACCAAGTCGCGAAGCAAGTCGACGGAAGCTTATTCGGCGACTCTATTTTGATCTGACAGGACTCGCGCCTGAAATCGAAGAGGTCAATGAGTTCCTGTCGGATGACAGTCCGTTGGCCTACCAGCGATTAGTCGACCGATTGCTGGAATCGCCCCATTACGGCGAACGAATGGCACAGAATTGGCTGGATTTGGCCCGTTATGCGGACACAACGGGCTACGCAGCCGACGCTCCACGTACCCAATGGTTGTATCGCGATTGGGTGATTAATGCCTTCAATGAGAACAAGCCATTTGATCAATTTACCATCGAACAAATTGCCGGCGATATGTTACCGAATGCGACGATCGACGATCGGATTGCCACAGGATTTTACCGCCAATCAACGCAAGCGTTA
The DNA here is from genome assembly GCA_029243025.1 of Pirellulaceae bacterium. Taxonomy (NCBI): domain Bacteria; kingdom Pseudomonadati; phylum Planctomycetota; class Planctomycetia; order Pirellulales; family Pirellulaceae; species Pirellulaceae bacterium. The sequence continues at coordinate 71,113 of JAQWSU010000053.1, forward strand.
GGGAATAATCCACGCAAAGAAGAGTTTCGAATTAAGGGGATTGTCGATCGCTTGATGACAACTGGCCGTGTTTGGATGGGGATGACACTTGAATGTGCTGAATGCCACAATCACAAGTATGACCCGATCACGCAACGAGAATATTACCAACTGTTTGCAATTTTCAACAATGTTCCACACCTTGGCGAAACGTTTGGTGTTCATGGTCCTCGTTTGAAAGTCTTGCCGACGGAACATCAGCAACGACGTGTCGTGATTCGTTCAACCATTGATGAGTTAGCGGGAAACCTCAAACAAGGTGACACGAAACTCGTCGAGCGGCAACTGCGATGGGAACAGAACGCGAACCCGCAAATCGTACAGCCAGATCGATCGCCGCTGGGAATTTGGATTGCAGACAGGAAAATCGGGACTGGTCAATGGGAGGATTCGAGTCGGTTGGTGGGACAGGCCGAGACTGCTTTGCCTGATTGGTCGAGCCATGAGCCGTTCAAGAATGCAGCTGCGCTCAAGTTAGCCAATGGAAATCATGTGAGAGTGTCTGGTTGGAAACCAGACAAGAAACTTCGGGACCTGACTGTGTCGGCTTGGATTAAGACCGACGATGACGTAGCCGATATTGTGTCTAACTATGATTGGCGACCAGGGAAAAGATCTTTTGTCTTTGGTATCGGTGGAGAGGGTGAACCGAATGCTCCACCGGGTCGGCTGTTTGCCTGGAGTTCTGCGAAGACGGACCAGTTCAGCGGAATTGAAATCTATGGAAGTCAACGGGTTAACGATGGTCGCTGGCACCACGTGGCGTTAACCATGCACGCCGGCCGTGCTGCCCAATTATTTGTCGATGGTTTGCTCGACTCAGACGCGAAGTCGATCGGCAGCTGTCCCGATGCGATCGCGATTAGTCCACGAGACCTGGCGATTGGGGCAGGTTTCAACAGCAGTGATGACTCGGGTGCCTTTGCGTTGAAAGGCCAGTTGAGTCACGTGCAGATTTTTGATGCTGTGGTTGATCCGTACGCCACGATGGGAGGGTTTCTGCCTTCGATCAAAGCCGCACTGGAGCAGCCGAGGCAGAAGCGGACTTCCCAACAGGCAAAGGCAATCGCGGATTATTATCTTCGCATCGATCCGAAACGGAATCAGATTCTGAAACGGCTTGCTTCCTTGCGTGAAGAGGATCGGCAGTTGGATGCTGACGCGATCGAAGCTCAAGTCATGGAGGAAATGGCGACGCCTCGCGAAACTTATCTGCTTGTTCGAGGGGATTTTTCTAGGCAGGGTGAACAGGTGTATCCTGACGTACCAACTATTCTGCCGGCGTTAGGCGAAGGTCCCAAAGATCGATTGGCATTTGCCAAGTGGCTTGTTTCTGACGACCATCCACTCACTGCTCGAGTTACGGTGAATCGAATCTGGCAACAGTTCTTCGGTGATGGGTTAGTACGCACGGATGCGGATTTTGGTTATCAAGGTGAGTGGCCAACCCATCCGGGATTGCTCGATTGGCTTTCAACGGAGTTTGTAGAAAACGGATGGGATGGAAAAGAGCTCGTTCGATTAATCGTAATGTCATCCACCTATCGGCAAGATTCTTCGATTTCCAAACTGGCCTTTGAACGCGACCCCAAGAATCGATTGTTAGCACGGGCGGCCCGTTTTCGACTGCCGGCGGAACAAATTCGTGACGCGATGTTGTCGGCAGGGAACCTGCTCGACCGTCGGGTTGGAGGCCCAAGTGTTTTTCCCGTCCAGCCGGATGGACTGTATGGTGAACGGACCACCGCAGCGATGGGACCATTCGAAATTAATTGGGAGACAAGCGTTCCAAAAGATCGATATCGCCGAGGCATGTACATCTTTTGGAAGAGGACCATTTTGTACCCGTCACTGAAAGCCTTTGATGCACCTGCTCGCGATGTATGTCGTACTCGACGGTCAATCACAAATACGCCAATGCAGGCTTTGGTTTCCTTAAACGATCCCGTCTTTGTCGAAGGAGCGCGAGCACTGGCAGAGCGAGTCTTGAAAGATGCGCCGCAGAGTGATTTTGAGTCACAAATCGCGTTTGCCTTTCGAATTGTCCTAGGGCGCGATCCTGATTCGCAAGAAAAACTGCGGTTCCAAGAATTCTATCAACGTCGGAAAGAATATTTTTCAGAGAATCAGGCAGCGGCTGAAGCGCTCTTGAAAATAGGTGTCGCAGCCGGCGGCCGACTTGAATCGAACGCCAAATTGGCGGCTTGGACCTTGGTGGCTTCGACGATTCAAAATCTTGATGAAGCGATTACCCGAGAATGAACCGCGAGGTTGAGTGGCATGATTTTTCGGCTTATGTGTCTGGTTTGTTGGGAAGGATGAAAAAGGGTGGATCTGCGAGATAAATCCCTGGAAGCCATGACGCGCCGTGCGTTTTTTGGACGTGGTGCGACCGGCGTTGGAGTCGCTGCACTCGCGTCGCTGCTGAAGGCAAAAGAGTCTTCCGTAGAAGCTTCGGTGCACTTTCCACCGCGGGCGAAACGAGTGATCTATCTGTTCATGTCGGGGGGGCCATCGCATGTCGATACGTTTGATTACAAGCCACTGTTGCAAAAACGTGACGGCCAACCTATGCCCAAGGAGATCATCAAAAACCATCAGTTTGCGATGATCAAGTCGGATAAGCCACTCGTAAAAGGCTCGCCGTGGAAGTTCTCCCAGCACGGTCAATCCGGACAGTGGATTTCGGAACTCTTGCCGCACACGGCAACGGTTGCCGATCACTTAGCCATTGTGCGATCGATGTATACCGAGACTTTCAATCATGATCCGGCCGTCTCCATGATGACCTCAGGCGATGTCAGACCTGGAAGGCCTTCGTTGGGGGCCTGGCTCTCGTACGGAATTGGTAGTGAAGGTCAAGATCTCCCCTCCTTCGTCGTGCTGGCCTCCGGGACCGTTCTCCAGCCGCTTCTGGATTTTTATTGGGGCCCTGGTTTCTTGCCGACCCGCCATCAGGGAGTCCAGTTTCGGCGCTCCGGTGAACCGGTGCTGTATGTGACTAATCCGGCGGGAATCGATAGTGCGACCCGACGTGAACAGACCGATCTGCTCAACTGGATGAATGAACGCCGTTTTGACGCGGTGGGTGATCCCGAAATTCAAACCCGTATTGCGCAGTACGAAATGGCTTTCAAAATGCAGATGTCCGTTCCCGACCTGACTGATGTGACAACGGAGCCAAAATACATTCAGCAGATGTATGGCACGAAACCGGGAAAGAATGCCTTTTCAAATAATTGTTTGCTTGCCCGCCGACTGATTGAACGAGGCGTTCGTTTTGTCCAATTGTTCCATACGGGTTGGGATCAACATGGTAATCTCATCAAGGAACATCAGCGGCAATGCGGTGAAGTGGATCAGCCTATCGCCGCGTTGATTCGCGATCTTGACCAGCGCGGATTGCTCGACGAAACCTTGATCGTTTGTACGGGAGAATTTGGCCGCACTCCGATGGCGCAGGGTGGCGGTGATGGATTCGGTCGTGATCACCATCCGCACGGATTTACATCTTGGCTCGCAGGAGGAGGGATTTGTGGCGGTGTTTCTTATGGCCAGACCGATGAATTTGGCTATTTTGCTCAGGATCAAAGAACACACGTTCATGATTTAAACGCCACAATTCTGCACTGTCTGGGCGTTGATCACGAACAATTGACCTACCGATTCCAGGGACGCGATTTCCGGCTTACGGATGTTCATGGAAATGTCATCAAGCCGCTGCTGACCTAAACGGCACGCGCAGAGCAGGTAGATTCGTCAATGTTGTCGGTGTAGATTTCAGCCGGACGTTCAAGCCGCTGATGGCGCAGGTGGGAAAGGAAGCGAGTGGCTTGTCAGTGGATCCGAAAATTGTTGATGTTCTCCAGGCTGGGTTAGTATACTTGAGTTGCAACCCGTCACCGATGTCTCCAGGCTTACCGCCTTCAAATCGTTCCGGCTTTATTTTGTAATGAAAATATTCCGATCTGTAGTCTCGTTTCTGTTACTGTTCGGGAGTCATGGGGTTGTCTGTGACGCGGATCCTGTCATGCGACCGAACATCGTCTTTATTCTGATCGATGATTTGCGCTATGACGTCTTTAGCCACATGAATCATCCCTTCGTGGAGACTCCGCATATCGATGCCCTGGCAGCGGGGGGAATGCAGTTTGAAAATGCATTTGTAACGACATCCCTTTGTTCTCCTGCAAGAGCATCGTTCTTGACCGGTCGTTACATGCACAACCACAAGGTTGTTGATAATTCCGATCGGATGCCTGAGGGAACCGTGACGTTTCCTCAGCTCTTGCAACAAACTGGATATGAAACGGCCTTCATCGGTAAGTGGCATATGGGAGGGAGTAGCGATGCCATCCGACCCGGGTTTGATCATTGGGTCAGTTTTCGTGGACAAGGAAGCTATTTTCCTCGTGGACAAAAATTGAATGTCGATGGTCAATCGGTTCTGCAGCAAGCTTACATGACCGATGAATTGACCGATTATGCAACACGTTGGCTGATGCAGCGTGATACGGAAAAACCATTTTTACTCTATCTTTCACACAAGGGGGTGCACGGTTTGTACGATCCGGCTCCTCGCCATCTTGATCGCTACAAGAGTGAGTCTCACGTGCCTGCAACGGATCGCGCGGGTCAAAAAGGTGCGAACGAGTTGAAGCCGATGTGGGTGCGCGATCAGCGGAATAGTTGGCATGGTGTTGAGTTTCCCTATCACGGGCGTGCCAAACAGAGCCTTTCCGAAATGTATCGACATTATTGTGAGATGGTTTTGTCGATCGATGAAAGTGTGGGACGAGTTGCGACGGCACTTAGAAAGATGGGAGTCACCGACAATACGTTGATTCTTTTCACGAGTGACGGTGGGCATCTGTGGGGTGAGCATGGTTTGATCGACAAAAGGTGCGCCTACGAAGCGTCGATTCGGATTCCGTTTCTCGTCCAGTGGCCCAAGACGATCAAGCCTGCTTCACGCTGCTCCGCAGTTGTCATGAACATCGATGTCGCCCCCACGCTGCTGGATATTGCTGGAATTACGATCCCAGCTCAAATGGACGGGCATAGCTTTCGTGCATTGCTCTCGAATCCAAAACGTGCAGATGAATCGCAGCCTCTGCTCTATGAGTACTATTGGGAGCCGACGTTTCCGCAGACGCCGACGACCTTTGCGCTCCGTAATGATCGGTACAAACTGATTCAGTATCACGGTATCTGGGACACGGACGAACTCTACGATTTGCAAGCCGACCCACAGGAGACGACGAATCTGATTCTTGAAGCGGCGCAACAAAGTCGCGTTGCGGAGATGCGAAGAGAACTCCATGAGCGGCTTGCAGAAACAGAAGGGCTTGCAATTCCCCTCGGGCGGAAACGAAACGATGGCCGGAATTTGAGGAGTTCAACGCATTCAAAAAGATCTCCTTTTCCACCTCATATGATTTCTCCTCCGTGAGAAATGGGAAATCCTGCCGACAATCGATCGAATCCTGGAAGCGTCGAATCGGCTGAAATGGGTCAGACCCAAGTCGGTTCCCAACCCTTGCGGTAGGACTTGCTGATCCACTCTTGTGCTTGCGGATGGTTGGTGATTTTTAAAGCGTCGGCATCCCAGATCAGCTCTTGCTGGGGAAATCGAATCCCAATGGTTCCTAGTAAGACAGTTTCGGTGAGCGGTCCGGCATATTCAAACCCTGACGTGGTTTCGTCTTTGCCGAGACAGGCATCTGCCCATTGTGTGTAATGGTTGACTCCTGGAATCACTGGTAGTTGATCGGTAGGGAATTTTTCTTCTGGAAAAGCTCTCGGTGCGGCGACGTGTGGGATAACGAGGGAACCTTTCTCACCGACCAAAACAGAACCAGCCCCAGGTAACGCATACTCAGGCGGAAGGTCCCCTAACTTTTCTCGTGGCGGGGACACACCCACGGCGTCGTACCAGGTGACGGGCAGGCTCGCTCCAGCTGTGTATTGCGTGCCTGGAAATTCGTATTGCACCGTGGCGCGATCGGTCCAGGATTCTGGGTGCAGGGCTGGGGCTGCTACGGTCAGTCGCGTGGGCGAAGTTAGTTCGAGCGATTTGAAGACCGGATCCAAGATGTGACAGCCGAAATCGCCCAGTTGTCCCGTGCCGTAGGCTTGCCAGCCTCGCCAGTTGAACGGATGGTACGCGCTAGCCTTATAGGGTCGCTCGGGAGCGACGCCTTGCCAAAGATCCCAATGCACATGGGCCGGGATCGGATCGTTGCCTGATGGTCGGGGGCAATGACGTGGCCAGCTAGTTTGACCAGCCTGCCAAGAATGGACTTCTTTTACTTTTCCGATCAGCCCCTGGTGAATCCAATGGACCGCTGTCCGATAGGCGGAATGCGATTGGATTTGATTGCACATTTGAGTCACTCGTCGGAATTTTGTCGCCGCCTTTTGCATTTGTCGCGCTTCATGCACGCTATGCGTCAGCGGTTTTTGGCAAAACACGTGTTTCCCTAAATGCATCGCGGCCAAGGAAATGGGTGCGTGCATGAAGTCTGGAGTCGAAACTAGAATTCCTTGAAAATCTGGTGCCTGATCCAGAAGTCTTCGCCAGTCCGTATATTGTTTTGCCGATGGGTACTTTTCCGCTGCCCGACCAAGATGGTTGACGGAACTGTCAATATCACAAATCGCAATCACATCAACATCGGAACTCGCTGCAACACCATTCAAGTCGCTCCAGCCCTTGCCGCCCGTTCCGACGCTTGCGATTCCCAAACGACTGTTTGCCCCGTAAACCCGTGAGTATTGAAAAGCGTTCAAACTAATGGCTGTGCCGGCGAACGCGGCCGACTTCAGAAATGAGCGGCGACTGGCTCCTGTAAATCGCCTCTGTTTCCGTTGCGGTGAGATTGAAGGCGGGTGGATCATCCTTGTTAATCTCCTTTTGTGTGGACAGGATTCGGAAGCTCCGAGTGGCAATCGAATCGTTGATGCGATTACCAGCCGAGCGCTGTGTCAATTGGTGGCGATGCGTACTACGGTGCTAGTGCCTATTGTAGCGACTGTCGAACGCGATGGTGTAGATCGACAGCAGCAACGTATTTTGGACGCGGCAGGTCGCTTTCGGTGAGTGGACTCGACAACGTGGCTTGGCTGAAGGAAGTTTAAGTCAGATGGAGCTGATTTGGCTGAGACACCTCGTTACTCCTAAAAATCAGCAGTCGCGTTCCTTGTGACGCGGATGCTTCTAACGGTGAACAGGAAGGCGAGTGTGAACCGCTTCAGCGTTTGCTCGTTTATGTTAAGATGGGGAGGCATGAAGTTCTTTTTGATAGAACGATGTTCCGATGAAGGGTGCATTGGTGTAACTGGTCGAAAAGCTTCTACTCGACGTAAACGAGGGCGCAAGACCGTTGACTTTTTCCGTGATCACATCTTTGCTGAAGATCTGCTTTCCAGTTCTTATGCTGTCAGTGGTGGTTGAGGTTCGCGCAGAAGAGCGACTGGATTTCAACCGAGACATTCGTTCAATCCTTGCAGACAAATGTTTTTCCTGTCACGGACCGGACGCTCAAACACGGGAAGCCGACTTGCGTCTTGATCGAAAAGATGCAGCCAAGGGAGAGCGAGGTGGTTATTCGGTTATTGTTGCTGGGTCTCCTGATCAGAGCGAGTTGTTGACTCGTGTTCGAGCAGCTGATCCTGATCTGCGAATGCCGCCTCCTTTGTCTGGAAAACAGCTGACGCCGACCGAAAAGCAACTTCTAGAGCGTTGGGTTGCTGAGGGAGCCGAATATCAGACGCATTGGGCATTTGAATCGCTCAACCGTGCGAAGATTCAAGGCAATGCGATCGATTTCTTGATTCGTAGGCGGCTGGCCAAGGAGGGGCTCAAGGCTTCGATGGCAGCAGCACCTGCAACGCAACTTCGTCGTTTGAGTCTCGATTTGATCGGACTGCCACCGACGATTGCGGAGACCGATCGATTCTTGGGAAATCTCGAGCAGAATGGACTCGACCTAGCTTATGAAATGGCCGTTGAAAGGTTGTTGAATTCACCACGATACGGTGAACACATGGCATGGTCGTGGTTAGAAGTGGCCCGATATGCGGATACCGACGGTTATCAAAATGATGGGCCACGTGAGATGTGGCGGTGGCGAGATTGGGTGATCCGTGCCTTCAATCAGAATTTGAAATTCGATCGATTTACGATCGAACAATTGGCGGGCGATCAACTTTCCGAACCGACACCGGATCAGCTGATCGCGACCGGTTTTAATCGCAACCATCGCTACAATTCGGAAGCCGGAATTCCCATCGATGAGTTTCTCTTGGAGAACGCTGTCGATCGTGTGGATACAACGTCCACGGTTTGGATGGGACTGACGATGGGGTGCGCGCGCTGTCACGATCACAAGTTCGATCCACTGAGTCAGCAGGAATACTATCAGCTGATCGATTATTTCAACGATGTGGCAGAAAGCGGCAGGGCAATCAAGTTCGGTAACTCCGAGCCATGGATCAAGACGCCGACGGTCGAACAAGAGACAAGACTTAAGCAGCTTGATGCCGATGTCGAATTATCGAGACAGGCTTTGGAGCAGGTGGAAACGGAAATTCAAGCCTCGCAAGCCAAATGGGAAGCAGCGACAGATTTCAGTCAGCCCTTGCTTACTCATGGATTGCACGCTCACTGGACATTCGATCGAGAACGAGATGAGCAGTTTTCGACTGCTACGTCTGCCATTGTACGAGAGCCGGGGCTGTTTGGTGATGCGGTGCATGTCGACTCCGAACATCACTTAGCACTAAAACCGATCCACGGTTTGATCGGGGACGGTCGATTTACCATTGCGTTTTGGATGAAGCCAGCCGATGTTCAGCAGGGAGCGGTCATTTCAAACGAAGGTAACAACACCGTACGCGCCGGCAATCTGGTGGAGTTCGCCGCAGGGCGTTTGCGCTGGCATATCATCGGACGTTGGATATCTGGGGTTCAGGCTGTTGAGACGCGTCAAAGTTTGCTGGCTGACCAATGGGTCCATGTCGTGTTGGCGAACGATGGTACACAACGGGCAGCAGGTATGTCCATTTATTTGAATGGTGTGCTTCAGCCTGTTGACGAAATCTACAACACGAACAGCAATAAGATCGATCCCAAGCAACAGAGTTTGATGCGAGTGGGATTCAGTCATCATGTTCCTGAATGGCAAGGGGATATTGACGAATTGCGCTTCTACGCGGGTCGAACATTGTCGGCTCAAGAAGTGGAATTGCTTGCAGTGCCCCATTCGCTCCAGGCAATCGCAGCCAAGCCAATTTCGACTCGTTCAATTGCTGAGCAACAAGTCTTGCGTTCAACCTATCTCGAACAGACCGAGAATGAATCGCACCGAAAACTGCTCGAGGATTTGCGCGTCGCCGAATCAAAACGCAGTGACTATTTCGATCGTTTACCAACCACAATGATTATGCGAGATTTGGTCGAAGGGAGACCCTCGCACGTTCGCCAACGGGGTGTCTACAACCAATTGGGCGAACGAGTCGAGTCGGGAGTGCCGTCCATCTTCGCCCCGCCTCCCAGCGACGCTCCTCAGGGAAGGTTGACGTTCGCTCGCTGGTTGGTCAATGACCAACATCCGTTGACGGCTCGCGTGACGATGAACCGCCTTTGGCAGTCTTTCTTTGGTCGCGGAATTGTTCGTACACCGGGAGACTTTGGGTCTCAGGGATCGCCACCCTCGCATCCAGAATTACTCGACTGGCTGGCGGCTGAGTTCATTGATAGTGGTTGGGATTTGAAATGGATGGTTCGTCAAATCGTCCTCAGTCAAACCTATCGGCAGTCTTCTCGGTTGCAGACAGTTCATCGAGAGCGGGACCCAGAGAATTTGTTGTTATCGCGAGCGCCTGCCATTCCATTAGCCGGAAATGTGCTTCGCGACCAAGCGTTGGCCGTGTCTGGCTTGTTGGTGGAAAAGGTCGGAGGTCCATCCGTGAAACCTTATCAGCCGAAGAATCTTTGGCGGGAGGCGAGTAACTTCACCTATCGCCAGGGGAAAGGTGATGATCTGTATCGTCGCAGTTTATACACTTATTGGAAACGGACCCTCGCGCCACCTACCATGGCAATTCTCGACACGGGGGACCGGGAGTATTGCACGGTGGAACCAAAACGGACCAATACTTCCCTCCAAGCTTTAGCGCTGTTGAATGAGGTGACCTTCGTCGAGGCTGCCCGAAAACTGGCCGAACGAATGTTGTTGGAGGGTGGCGACTCCGATCCGCAACGCATCGTGTTTGCCTTTCGGACTGTGGCCGTTCGATTTCCCTCGAAACGGGAGCAGAAAGTCTTGCTGCAAGCTCTCGAGGATTATCGGGCGGATTATCAAGGTCAGCCCGAACTGGCTGCAGAACTGTTGGGCACAGGGGATTCGAAAGTCCATCCGGAACTGGACAAAGTGGAACTGGCCGCCGCGACGGCGCTGGCAAATGTTCTGTTAAACCTCGATGAAGTGACGACTCGGGAGTGATCTCAAAGATGAATGGCAGGGAAGATCAATTGGCTTTGCGAGCTACCCGTCGACAGTTTTTGCGAGCTTCGGCACTTTCGGTGGGTGGGATGGCTCTATCGCACCTGCTGAATCCGGAACCCTGCCAGGCCGAGTCGCCGGTGATGCACGCTCCGAAAGCGAAACGTATCATTTATCTGTTTCAATCAGGCGGCCCTCCTCAGCAGGAAACGTTCGATTACAAACCACACCTGGAAAAAGTTCATGGTCAGGAAACGCCCGCATCGGTCTTGAATGGCCAAAGGCTGACGGGAATGACATCAGGGCAGACCTCTTTTCCAGTCGCCAGTTCCGCCTTCAAGTTTCAGCAGCATGGTCAGAGTGGGCAGTGGATTAGCGAAGTGATGCCTCATTTGGCCAAAGTGGCGGATGATCTTTGCATCATACGTTCCATGCATACGGAAGCCATTAATCATGATCCTGCCATTACGTTCCTCCAGACGGGTTTTCAAATTGCGGGACGACCCAGTATCGGAGCCTGGATGAGTTACGGGCTGGGGAGCGAAAACGAAGACCTTCCCGCCTTTGTAGCCATGCTTTCTGGCGGCGGCGGACAGCCGCTTTATGATCGATTGTGGGGTGCTGGATTTCTGCCGTCGGTTCATCAAGGTGTGCGTTTTCGGTCCGGTAAGAATCCTGTTCTCTACTTGAACAATCCTGAGGGAATGAGTGACGGATTGCGTCGCAAGACGCTCGATCATCTTGGGCAATTGAATCGATTGCGACTCGATGTGACGAACAATCCCGAGATTGAGACGCGGATTGCTCAGTATGAGATGGCCTATCGAATGCAAACTTCAGTTCCCGACTTAACGAATGTCGCAGATGAACCTCAAAGTACCTTTGATCTTTATGGTGAAGACGCGCGGAAACCGGGAACCTATGCGCACAACGCGCTGATTGCTCGACGGTTAAGTGAACGGGGAGTGCGTTTTGTGCAGCTGTTTCATCGAGGTTGGGATACGCACCGGAGTTTGCCTAGCCAGTTACAAAAGGCTTGCAAAGCTACCGATCAAGCCAATGCGGCACTCATTGCCGATCTCAAACAGCGAGGACTTCTGGACGAAACGCTTGTCGTTTCAGGCGGGGAATTTGGCCGGACCGTTTATTGCCAAGGAGAACTTAAGAAGGAGTCGTACGGTCGGGATCATCACCCTCGCTGTTTTTGTATGTGGGTTGCCGGTGGAGGATTTCGCCCGGGTCTGACCTACGGGGCGACCGATGACTATAGCTACAATGTTGTCGAAAATCCGGTCAGTGTTCATGATCTGCATGCCACCCTCTTGAATCAAATGGGTGTCAATCATGAACGACTGACCTACAAGTTCCAGGGACGCGATTACCGGCTCACTGACATTCATGGAGAGGTGGTGAAGCAGCTGATCTGATCGCTTGAACAAAAACACGATTCACGCAACGTGCTGCGCATGCCTCCCTGTTCGCTATCGAGGTTTTGCGCGAACTGCTTCCCATGCCACATTCGACCTTAAGGCGTAAACGTGGACATGGGGACGGAGGTCGCGAGTGCGACCCGGACGAAGCCGGAACTCTACCGTATCGTCGGATTCAGCATACGTGAGTTTGTCCTGCCCAGAGCCTCGCCAAGCAAAAACAAGTAGGAACTGCTTGTCGAAGTTAATCTCTTTGTCGATCTGCTGCAGGCCGACCGATGTGAGATATCGTTCCGCTTCCTGTCTCGTCTTGATTTGGATCGGTTCAAGTAACTTGGCCACGGCAAAGACTTCAGGAGTCGTGGGCAAATTGTCTAACCTGATGACGGCTGGAATTTCGGCGGAAGGTCGCTGCTTTTTGTTCGACAAAAACGTGTCGTCTCCTTGGCCATCCTTGCGACTTAACACAATAATCACTGCGTCCTTGTTTATCAGTTGTAAATAATACGGGTCGACCATTTTTCCCGACACGGAAACCAATACCGGTGTTGGTTGTTGCAGTCGCTGCAAGACCGTTTGTGTGTCGAGAGGCTTACCGGCGACGTCGACCACCTTGGAGTCCGGGATCTGTGACAAAGTTTGAAACCGTAAAACGCGAGACATTGGTTTGACTTGCGTGACTACCTCATTGAAATCCGCAGTCTTGGTGTTGGAATTCGCGTTGAGTTGACGTCGGACAATTTCGTAGCGAATGGCAGGAATGACCAAATCAATTCGGTAAGCCGCTGCTTGACCGTTGTTGTTAGCCTTTGCTGTCGCCACCGCGACAACCGGCGGGATATCTCTGGGCAGACTTGCTTCGTTTTGGGATTTGGCGACTGACGAAAGAGTCAGGCTGAAACAAAGCAATGGGAATAGTTTGAGCATGAGGTCTCGAATCTCTTTTGAGAATAGTCCGAATGGTGGTGGAAACGTTTTTCAACTTGGGAAAGTATGCGTCGCAGGACGGATTTGTCTCGACACGCTCGTTTGGCATCGTGTGCGATCGAATCGGCTCCGAATCCCCTTCAATCCTAACGAAACCTTCTGAGGAATTCGAGATTGCGGCTGTAATCATCGGGAAGGTGGCCCATCAAAAAAAGGAAACGGTCGTTGGCTGGCTGCGAAGCGAGGCGGATTAGAGGATAAAATATGGACACGCCCATTTGGGGTCTAACGACGTTTTGGGCGAGAAGAAAAATCAAAAACGCAGGCGTCAGTTGCATTTGAGCAAACAAGACGATCACTGCTTTGACAAAACATGTCGGTAATTTCTTGCTGGGACGAAGGAGGAGTAGATGGAACGCTACGTACGGATTGTCGGTATCGCTTGGTTCGTTTTCCTGCCTCCTATTTCTCTCGCGGAGACGGCGCCGGGCGACGATTCACCGGTCATGCGTCTGCTTCAAACACCCGAGAAGACTCGGTTTGGCCTGTTTGGTGAAAAGTCTGATTCACCACTTCCAACGTTGTTTGTGTTTGCTACAAGCGTGGACGATATGCGCAAACTTCGCGTTTATTCAGAAACGGGCCGGTTGCTAGCGAAGCAAGGGTGGCTGTACGTGACGATGGACCCGCCTTGCCACGGTTACGATCACCGTCAAGGTGAGCCGGCCAATCTGGAGGGCTGGGCACATCGCGTCAAATCCGGGGAGGACTTGACCAAACCGTTTGTCAGTCGTTGCGTTGAGGTTCTCAATTATCTCGTTGAGCAGGGTTATACAGATCCGAAGCAAGTAGCAACCTGCGGCACTTCGCGCGGTGGTTTTTGTGCCCTGCATTTTGCCGCTGCCGATTCCCGTATTCGCGCAGTGACCTGCATTTCACCTGTTACTGATCTGTTAGCGCTGCGCGAATTTAAAGGAGTTTCGGCAGAACAAGTACGGAGCCAAAACGTTTTTGTGCTGGCCAAGAACTTGGCTGATACTGCCGTTTGGCTGAGTATTGGAAATAACGATCAGCGTGTGGGGACCCAACACTGTAGGAAAGCTGCAGATTGTTTTCAATCAACCAAACGTCGACAGCGGGCAGGGATACGTGCAGCACCCGTAGAAATACTGGTCAAACCGACTAACGGGCATCAACCGATTGAGAATGCGTATAGGTTGGCTGCTCAATTCGTATTGGATCGGCTTGCATCCAACGAAGAAAACAAACCCTCGCCTCTGCGCTGACTTACTTTCCTTCACCCAATGCGATTCGGTTCGCCCCGATGTCGATCGATAATTTTCCATGGTGCGTGTTCTGAGTAAGTGCTAACTGAATCGCGCGGAACGAAATATGTTGGACGCGTATCGCATCACCGTGTCAAAGTTGCTGAGGAACAGAAGTTTGATGAGAGCAGGCACGTAGAACATGACTGAGGGCAAGGACTGTTTCCTGTGCGCTGCAGACCGAAATGTGACTGGTTGAAGCTGGAGTGCGATGCCATGGCGAGTAAGAAACAGCCCCGGAATCCAAATATTCGGTTTGTGACGCTTTTTCGATATTCGATGTGGGGGATTACGGAGGATTTTGCTGTGGCGATTGTCCGCCGTGTTCTATCGTTTCGAAGGGCGTTCTTCGAAGTCTTTCGTAAGACATTATGGGGCCGGAAAGCAATTGTCATGTGGTTTTGGTGATCTTTTCTGTATTTATTCCGTGCACCGTTTTGATCCTCATGAAATTCTCTATTATTATTCCAACATGCGATCGGCCGGATCGACTAGATCACTGTCTTGTCTCGCTATCGAAGTTGGAATTTCCTACGGAAAATTTTGAGGTTGTCGTCGTCGATGACGGAAGCCAAGAGCCGCTCGACACAGTTGTTGGGGAATTCGACGACCAATTGAACATCAGCTTATTGCGAACAAGTAATCAAGGTCCCGCTGCCGCGCGAAACACGGGCGCCGAGCACGCGAAAGGGGAATTCTTGGCTTTCACGGATGATGATTGCGAAGCTGATGAAAATTGGCTGAATCGCCTTGATGATGTCTTCACTGAATTCGGCGAATGCATGATCGGTGGTCGGACGATTAATCGATTAACCAAAAATTATTTTTCTATGTCAAGTCAGTTTATCGTCGATCTTGCCTACTCGTTTTATAATCGTGATTGCAAAAATGCGAAATTCTTTGCGTCAAATAATATGGCATTAACAGCCCATCTCTATAAAAAACTTGGCGGTTTTGATGCTGACTTTCGGATTGCTTCAGAGGATCGAGATCTCTGTGATCGTTGTCGCTTTGAACGAAATCGATTGGTCTACGAACCAGAAGCCGTTATTTGGCATTCGCACAGCTTAAGCTTTCTTAGGTTTTGGCGACAGCATTTTCGTTATGGACGCGGTGCAGCCAGATTCCATCGTGTTCGAGCTTCGCGCGGATCGGGGCGGATTTTTCATGATTTTTCTTTCCACCTTTTTTTCCCGCAGTTGTTTCTGGACCGATGTCGGGAAATGAAATGGACTGACTGTGTCGTTTTGATTCCAATCCTGCTGGTCTGGCAATTTGCTAATGCCTTGGGATTTGGTTTCGAGTTCGTTGCAGGTGATCGAGTGAAATGAGCCATGACGTCATTAAAGTTGCGTTGGTGGGTTGTGGCCGGATTGCATCCTGGTTTCATCTGAAAATTCTGCAGCGGCATCCGTTGGTCCAATTAGTTGCCATCGCCGATGCGAGTCAAGATGCGTTGCAAGAGGCCAAAGCCAAGGCCTCCCAAGTGAAGACGTTTGTTCGGTACGAAGATCTACTACAACTTGACGATCTCGATGATGTCATCATTTGCCTGCCAACGCATTTGCATACCTCTGCCGCAATCGCCGCTTTTGCAGCAAAGAAGCACGTTTATTTAGAAAAGCCTCGTGCGATCAGTCCAGCGGAAGTGCAGCAGGTATTTCATGCTTGGCGAGCCAGTAATTGTCTCGGCATGGTTGGCTTTAACGGACGATTTCATCCGGTGATTCGACAGGCCAAGGCATTGGTTCAAAACCGGGCAATCGGAACGGTCACCTCGGTGCGAACCGTCCAGACTTCCTTCGCGAAATCCTTGCCAGAATGGCAAAAGAGGCGTGAAACGGGCGGTGGCGTTTTGCTTGATTTGGCAAGTCATCAATTTGATCTCCTGGCCTGTTTACTGAACACACCCATGACGGAAGTCATGGCATCGATTTGGTCGCAACGCTTTGAACAGGATTCTGCGATGTTGCAAATTCTTCAGCCGTTGAAAATCGGATCGAAATCATCGGGGAGCGGGGAGCGGGGAAGAATCGTGACGGATCGAATTGCTTCGACAGTTCACGTTTTTCCAATGGAGCCTACCTGCAGTCGATTGCAACGATCCTTGGAATTCTGGCGGGATTGTAGTCGGCAAATTTCTCGTTTAAGAGAGATTGTCGCTCCTGTGGCAGAACCCTCGTATCGCTTGGCGCTAGATTATTTCATCGACTGCGTCCGTGAATCTCGGGCGCCATCGCCTGATATTCTTGATGGTTGTAGAAATGTCGCTGCAGTTTTCGCTGAGGAGGAATCGGCAGAGACAGATGTGTGGAAGAAACCGGTGCCCAATGATGAATAGGAGGCCGCATGCGCATTCTGATGATGAACGACTTGGGAACACCCACGGGTGGTGCCGAGTTGATGACGCTTGCTCTAAGTGAGGCAATGCGACAGCGGGGGCACGAGACATTAGTCTTGACCAGTAATGCAGATAGCCATCCCGACATGTTTGGTGATGTGAAATGTTTTGGGGCCAAAGGCGGATTGGGCACGGTCTTGAAAATAGCGAATCTGTCTGCCTTACATGTTTTGCAGCGGACCCTGGATTCATTTAAGCCGGATGTTGTCCACGTACGGATGTTTATGACGCAACTGTCTCCACTGATCTTGAAGGCGCTTCGAAACATTCCGACCGTCTATCATGCGGTCAGCTACGAGACGTTGTGTCCAACCATCAATAAGATTCTTCCAAACGGTTCATTTTGCGAACATACTGCCGGTTGGATTTGTCGAAAGATGGATTGCCTGTCACTTCCGGCTTGGGGCGCTGCCATGGTTCAACGCCGACAGTTAATGGCCTGGAAAGACGAATTTGATCGTGTGGTCGCAAATGGGACTGTTCTCGCCAAGGATCTGGAATCCATCGGATTTTCAGATATTGAAATTGTGAGTAACGGCGTGAAAGTCATGCCACAGCGATCGACCCTGTCATCGCCTCCGACGATCACATTTGCCGGACGCCTGGTCTTTCTCAAAGGCGTCGATGTTCTGCTAAGGGCATTTCAGTCGATTCAGGCCGAGGTAGGTGACGCAAGACTCCAGATCGTAGGAGGTGGCCCCGAGGCTTGTAAGCTGAAAGCGATGGCCAACGATCTGTCATTAAGAAATGTTTCCTGGTTTGGGCAAGTTGGAAAGCAACGGGTTTCAGAAATTTGCGACGACAGTTGGATCCATGCGGTTCCATCACGAGTCGAAACCTTTGGGATTTCTGCAACCGAGGCAATGATGCGAGGAACTTTGGTGGTTGCCTCACGTGTCGGAGGACTTATTGACCAAGTCGAAGTTGGCACTTCGGGAATCTTGTGTCCTATTGCCGACGCTGACGCACTTGCTGCGGCCATGATGGCGTTACTTCAGGATCGTTCGCGTTGCGAACAGATGGGATTGGCAGCACGTCAACGCGCCCTGGAATTTTTTGCGATTGATCGATGTGCTGGAAAATTCGAGGAAATCTATCATCAAATGCGAGTTGGAACTTTCAAAACACCGAGGCGATCGACCGTTGGAACATAGCAGACTCCCGAGACCCCTTCTGATTTTAGGACTTGACGTTGGAGATGCGGAGTGTATTTCTCGCTGGACGCGTGAAGGTCATTTCCCGGCGATTGCCTCCGTGATGGAACGAGGATGCTAGGGCACGACTGGGGGCGCGGAGATGATTGCCGAATATGGTCTCAGTCTCTCACTCTTCTGTGGGATCTCTCGGAAGCATCATGGCAGTTACTTTTATCGCCAACTCAAGCCACGAACGTATGAGACTTTCCAGGTAAAACCCGGTGATGTAAAGGCGCTGCCATTTTGGAGCCGACTGAAGAATCGTCGAGTTCTGACGATTGACGTTTCAGACACGAATCCAGTACCGGGTCTTGATGGAATTCAAATTTCAGATTTGGCGACACATCATGGATCGATCTGTGTACCGCAGATTCAACCTCCGGGAGCTGAAAAGTCGATCTGCAAAATATTTGGACCGCAGCTGAAGATACCCTTTCAGCCGAATCCAAAGGTCGAGGCTGTAATTGCAAACGTGCGAAAGCTGAATCAGAGAGTCGAGAAAAAGGGTCGGCTGCTGAGGATGTTGCTTGAAGAGGGAAATGTTGATTTTGTCTCGGCATTCTTTTCGGAAACGGATGCTGGTAGTCATTATTGTTGGAAATATCGTGCTGATGCGATTGGAGTCGATAAGCCCGTTGATGTGCCCGAGTTGATTGGTGGGATTCTGGGACTCTATCAGGCGATCGATCGTGAGATGGGACAAGCAATTGAACTCATCGGGAAAGACGCGAACGTCATGATCATTTCGCTGTATGGAATGCGCGATGAATATCTCACTTCAACGTTGTCGGAATATTTTTGTCGCCAACTGGGCTATCATGTTTTGCTCGATCAAGAAGCGACGGATCAGTCTGCCGGGACCGCCTCCTCGTCAGCTAAGAAAAAGAAGTTTTACCCAATTTCGCTCGCGCGAATGATCATGCCAGAGTCGCTGAGGACAGCGATCAGCCATCATTTGCCCAGGTCGACGCAGGAGAAGCTGTTGGGTAGCAGCCTCCGTGACGGGACCAACTGGAGTTGCACGACGGCATTTGCAATTCCATCGATTTCAACGGGATTCATTCGCGTGAATCTACAGGACCGGGAACCTCAGGGGATTGTCAAATCCGGCTCGGAATATCAAGAGTTATTGTCGCGAATCGAAGCTGATTTTGCCTTGTTGACGGATCCGAAGACAGGGAAGCCTGCCGTCCGACGCACGGCAAGGGCAGTTGACCTTTTTGGTGCAGGACCACCGGAACTGCTCCCCGACTTGTTCGTTGAATGGAAACCTGGACCGAGATTTCTTGACCGCGTCAAGCATCCAAAGACAGAACTCGTCCAGCCGAAACCGAGTCATTTCTTCGACAGTCAGGAGAAGTTACAGGGGTTTTTTGCAGCAGCGGGCCCCGATATTCAAGGACAGGGTGATCTGGGAGAGGTAGCGGTGCCGGATATGGCACCGACGTGGCTGCAGCGATTCGGTGAATCCCCTTCGGCTGACATGACGGGTGAGATTATTTCGAGGATGATCGAGGGAAGTAACGTAAATGCTTAAACGAGCGTTAAGCGAAAGCCACCCTGAAGAAGTTTCGTGTCAATTGCCCTGGTTTATCCGTCGGCGACTTGGCTTGTTGTCTCGAGGTAACATCCCTTATGACCAAGCTGTCCGGATGCGATTCGGTGAATCCACCTTCATGTTGACTCATCCGGACGATATTCATTACGTGCTTGTTTCCCGAGCTCGTGACTTTGTAAAAACTCCAAATTTGGTTAGCGAGAAAGGCCGGCAACGTGCCGGCAGAGGCTTGTTAACCAGCGCCGGTGATCGACACCAACTGCTTCGTTGTGGCCTGCAACCGATCTTTGTGAATTCCGCTGCATTGCCCTTTACGGCATCAATTCAGGCACACACAGAAAGACGGTTGCGCACTTGGCATGATCAGCAAACGTTAGACATCTCAAATGAGATGACGCAGTTGGGACTCGAAATCTTGATCGGGATGGTCTTCGGTAACGATTTTAATAATCTAGACTCAAGATTCGGACAGGCCATTGCGCACCGCCGGCGCTATAACGAATATGTCATTAATGGTCGCATGCCTTTTCGAACTCGTATGCCGACGCCTACTGTTCGGAGATATCAATGGGCAATGAAAATCATTGATAAGGAGATTTATCGGGCAATACGCGAGCGGCGACGCAATCAGCAGGGGGCGAGTCAGGATTGCAACTTCGTATCGTTGCTGTCTGGTGTCAGTTTGCCAGACGGAACCCAACTGACGGATCAGCAGGTGAGGGATGAAGTTTTGACGCTTACGACTGCGGGCTATGAAACGACCTCAGATGGTCTCTCTTGGACGCTGTATCTGTTGGCAAAGCATCCTGAGTTTCAAGACATCCTCCGGGAGGAAGTTGTCGCGAATCAGGAATGGCGTCACCCGAGTCCGACATGTCTCAAGTCACTTCCCATGATCACAGCAGCTCTCGAGGAGAGTTGGCGACTTTATCCACCAACTTGGATTTATGTGCGAACGCCTATCAAAGCTGCCACACTTCCATCTGGTACGAAGGTACCAGCGAATAGTCGTTTGTATCTATGTCCCTATGTGATGCATCGTCATCCGGATCATTTTTCCGATCCAGAACGATTCGATTCAAACCGTTTCGCTCCTGACGCTTTGAGCCCGCCTCGTTCGGTGTACTTTCCTTTTGGTAATGGCCCTCATATCTGCATTGGTGCTCCGTTGGATCGTTTGCAGAGTTCCTTGATTCTGGCAGCCATCTTGGCACGTTTTCGAATTCATGACGATTCCAGCCATTCCGTCAAACCGTTTGCCGGAGTAACACTGCGGCCAGGAAATGGGGTTAAGGTGCACCTGGAGTCGTTGCGAGATCAAGCAGTCACGAGACCGATAAAAAAGCACGTAGTTGAAGGCTCGGGGTATGGGAAATGGAGAACAGGGTAGCGTTGATTTGCCCGATCCTTTAGTCATCTGTTGCAATCCACGAACGGGTTCTGGACTGCTTTGTGATCTTCTTGTTAACACCGGCTTTTTTGGACTCGTACGAAAGGACATGAAGTCTTGAATCCCAATCGGTCAGATAATGCCTGCACGATTGATTGGGATCGCCAAAAACTTGACCTCTATCTGCAGGGACAATTTGACACGCATGGTTGGTTCAAACTCCATTGGAAGCAACTTTGCTTCCTGACAGCGAGCGCTCGTCGATCCCGGAAATATCGTCGCTTAGCGACCAGCTAGGTTGGCAAATGGTTTCCCAAGTCGACTCGATTTGTCTTCCTCGATCGGGAGGATAAGTTAACGCAGTCGGTCTCTCATCTCAAGGCGCTGAAGACGCTCGAATGGAAGCGTCTTTCATCCGAACCGGATCAAGAGTCAGCTGCGTTTGATCACCACGTTTCGCTGTTCCAAATTTGCTATCACATCGAAGACGCAAAGATCGTGGATGATCGATGGCGTCATTTTTTTCTCCAGAACGATCTTGAGCCGTTGGTGCTGACGTACGATCAAATTGTCCAAGATTCGAGAAATGCGGTGGAAGACATCTTGGACCATCTGGGAATGCAAGTTACAGATGATCTCACCATCAAAACGAATCGAGTCAAAATGGCAGATGAAACAAATGACGAATTGATCAAAAAATATAAGAGACCGAGCCGATCGATTCGTTGGGTTTTTCATCGCCTGGCACGAACTTATATTCGCTGCCAGTATTTCATTGAAAAATCCTACTAGCTGAGCCTGAAATTACGAAAAGAGCCAAATCGATCGATTCAACCGTTGGTGGCTCGTCGTGATTCTTGACTTTGATTCATGTTCACGCTGGGGTGGCAGCTTGGTCGCCTACCGCCCGATCAAGGATTGCGATCCGGGCCGACGTTGTGCTTGTCGATCAGCTCATCCAGGATGGGTGTGGAGATTTTCCGGGTGATGCTGTGACCGATTCACCAGGGTCTTCATCGTGGGCCTATCGCCCGTCCCGTAGCGGCGGTTGGAGCCAGGACATCAGGTTTGAGCGCTCCTCTTTCTCATTTGGCAGCATACAGGACGACTCAGTCGATTGGCGAACGCCTGTTCCAGAACCGCTTGGCCTGGCTGGAGCTATTTGCGACCTCCATAAATCAATAATCCCGCCGAAAAGATCGATGCGATTGCGCCGATCAGAATCGGATATTGAGGAGAGAGTCCGGCCAAAATTCCGCCGGTGAAACAGAGCAGGGCGGAGCCCAGTACGCGAACGGAATGCGATACGCCCAGCATGCGACCCTGTGCATCGGTCGGGGCGTTGTCCGAAAGCAGTGCTGACATGTTCGTGGTTGCAAGAGCCATCGTTGCGCCAACCAATGGCAGAATCAAACAGAGCCATTGCCAATTTTCCGGTGCAATCTGCAGCGTGAGCAAGATGCCCAACGCGATTGCACTGCCGGTTGTCACGATTCGCGGTGTCCAACGTTTGCCGGCTGGCTTGATTAACAGCCATTGCGTGAGCACCATCGATGCGCTGGTGTAGGACATTAGCCAGCCGACCTCTGCTGAACTGAACTTCCACTTTTGCACAAAATAGACCGGGTTAAATTGAAAGACAAAGTCGATGCCGAGATAAATGAAGAAATTAACAATCAGTAGAGATCGGAAAGGTGCCAGTCGAAAAGCCTCGCCAAGTTCGCTGATGCCTCTCGTTAATTTTACGGGCGCTTCGCTGTTTTTTTTGGGAACTGATTTTGGGAAACGCAAAAGAATCAGGAAGGTGCATAGCAAGCAGATCGCTGTCGAAACATAGAACGGTAAGGAATAAGAAGCCCACGGCAGATAGTTTTTGTCTGCCAGGTGACCGCCTAGGACAGGCGCGAAAACATAGGCGAGGCTGCTGGCCAGGTAAATGTATCCAAATCGTTGGGTCTTTTCCTTCCCCGTCGATTGTGAAGCAACTTCGGATTGCGCGAGCACCAGTAAGACTCCAGCGAATCCAATGAAAAATTGGCCTGCGATGATCACCCAGACCTGATCACCTGCGATGGCGAGTGCAATGGCCAAATTACCGATTGCCGTGATCGCCATGGCGGCTGCTAATACGATCTTGCGCCCTAAGTGATCCGAAAGCTGACCTAAGATGGGCGAGCCAAAAAATTCTCCCAGTTTGATCATTGCCATGGCGAGACCCAATAGGAAGGCTCGCGTCGCACCGCTGGTGTCATGGGACAGCACCCCGTGTTCCTGGGGATGGAGAAACATCGGAGACATGACCGGAGAAACCAATGCACCGGCAAAGAAACCAAGAAATACCAAGCTGTAGATCAGTGGCATGAATGATGGCTTTCAAATGCTGAACGGCGGAAATCTTTTCGGTGGCGAGGAATGAAATCGTGGTCGGAGGCTGATCGAAACGGGAATGCATCAAACAGCGACAGAAAAGGAGCATCCTATTATCCAGCGAGCCTGATTATCCAGCGAGCCTGATCCGTTGCGTTTTTCGTACCGGATCGCGGTTATAGACAGTCTCGTGTCCTTGGGGAAGCCGAGATAGAAAGAGAATGGTATCCGTTACCCGATTTGCATCGCTGTGAACGGGTGCGATGCGAGTCGCCTCGATTGGGGCATCCTTACCGTTGTTTTGATATCGATGGGCTCAGTCGCAGATTTTCACCGCTTGCCGCGTCAAGGACGATTGAATCTGCTAAACGGCCTTGCTGGACGCTTCAATCCATTGTCTCGAAAGACGTTGGCCTAGAGTGTTGCGATCGTTTGGGAGAAGCCGAAGCGGATAGGTTTTGTCTGACTGGAAGAGTTTCGGTTTTGATTTTCCAGCGTTCCTTCAGGTCGCTGACGGACCAGTCCAGCATCCCCCGCATGAGCATGGCCAGCAGTTTCAGCCGATCCATCAAGGGGTAATCGCGAGTGCGGATTGTTTGAAGAAAGATTCTCCATCGATCGGCGAAACCTATGGACTGGGTGGGTTGCAATATTTTATTGCGTTGTCTGCTACGGGCGTAGGCTCGTACTTTTTTGAAGTAGGTGCTGAGACAGTCGACTTCAAGGTGTTTTACGCTCATCTCTGGGTTATAGGCAACCGAATTGGTGGAGAGGCTGTCTACGATGGAACGCACGTACATCGTATCAGCGCCACGGTTAACCTCGTCGAATTGACCGTAGCTGTCAAATAGAGCACGACGAACGACCATGTTGTTGGTATGTCCGTAATAGCATCCAGCCATTTCGCTATTCAGGATATACGCGTCCTTCTGATTTTCGTAATCAAAAAGCAACGAGAGATTCTTGTGCGGAATGGCGATGTGACGTGATCCAATAGTAATTTGCACGTCGGCTGAGTGCATGGAAATCAACGCCTGCTCAAGCCAGTCGGATCGAGGCACGCAGTCGGGATCGGTGAGGGCAACGAGTTCACCCTTGGCGGCACTGATTCCTCGATTTCGAGCTGCGTAAGATCCCTGTTTGGTTTCCTGCAGCAAATGAATCTGGGGGTAGCGACCCACGATCTTGGCCGACAAGTCTGTCGAATTATTGTCGACCATGATGATTTCGAAATCATTCGTCGGCAACGATTGCAAAAGTAGCCCTTCGATACATTGTTCGATGTACTGTTCGGCGTTATAGAATGGGATGACAACAGACAGTTTCATCGTTTAGGCATGTCTTGTGTTAGCGCATTCGAGGTTGATCTTCGATTGTCAATTTACCCTTACCGCGAAATTCAATAACCGTCAGGTAATTAGACAAGGTGGCTGATCTGTTTCGTGAAACTGTTTTTTAAATAACTGTGGAGCCTGTTCGCGATATGGAACAAGACAATGCTTCAAAGAACCTTGTTCAAATTTACAGTAATTCGCGGTTGGCCGCTGTTAGTAGAGATTCTTGGTATTTGTATACGAAGATTTGCATTTCGTTTTGATTATGCGGCCTCGATGTCTCGTGCAGCCGGAAGTCTGAAAACAGGGGAACGATTGCCCTGAGATTATGGGTGTCGGCGATTATGGGTGTCGGCCGAAGTTGTGCATGAGGTCTCGCAAGACAGGCTGCTTAAACTGATGTCTTTGCGATGGAATGTGGATCTACCGTATGCCTTTCGAAATAAATGAGAGACAGTAAACAGCTTCTGTATAGTCAACCGCCGGGTTGGCGAGCTTTGCGCATGGCTTTCGCGCATAGTCGAGGCCATGTTACTAATTCTTCGACAAAAGAAGCTGCGCTAAAGGAACCGGGCGTTTCGATCGGACTTTCCCTGTTTGATGCGCGATAGAGTTCCCAAAAAGCTTCGTTGATTTGCTGATAACAGCGACTACGTATTTTCCAGCGTTCCATTCCCAATGGACAGGAAATGCCGATGTCTGGGTTGGAGTTGATTTCGAAGACCTGCACTTCGCCGTCGACAATGGCGTAGTCGATACGACCGAAATCGATTTGAGCTGTTTCGAAGCAGTGCATTAGCGGCTTGTCGTATTTGATTTCTGAAGAGGCGCGAATTTCTCGATCGACGGTCGCTGAGGCCAAGTTGTCGGCCAGCTTTCGGCACCAGGAAGTGCCGCATACCATGCCACCAAATATCAACCGTTCGCCGACACGAAAATGGCTGTATTTATAGAATTGTTCATCCTGCTTCTTTGTAATCAAGAAATTCCACTGCAATCAGTTGACGACCGTTTTTCTTCGCCTTTAGCTTGGCGATCTCCAACTCCAATGTTGCCGGTTCGTGGATCAGATCCGATCCGTTGCCGTCGTGCCCGTCACTGTATCGAAGGAAAAGGGGAAATCGGGCGAGATCGTGTTCACCCAGTCTGTAGGCACCGAAATGGTTGAATCCCGATTGGTGGAGCGCTTGCAGTAGCTCAAGGCGCCCTACGAATCGCAGTGGATCGTTGAGGACAGTCCCACCTGCCTCTTTGATCAGCTGATACCAATCCCCGGCCTTCTTTCTCTTTTCGGTCGAGAGCCGATCGAGGTCTGCAAAGACGTAAACGCCTCCGGGTACGGAACGCATTCGAAAAAGCCGCTCATAGGAAAGCGACCGCAATACGTGAGCCAGGGATGCGCCCCAAATCTTCTTGTATCCGTGAATCGTATAACGGTCTTTAGAAGTTGTTAGGAATGTGATCATCGGTGTCCAACATTACTAATTCAACAAGTCTTGATCCAATAGCCAAGTGGCCAATTCTCTAGCGACGTAGGTTTGAATTCCATCCGTACCCGACTGGATTAACATGTTGAAGTATTCAGCGAAGATTGCTTCTTGACCTTCTGCAAGCCAAAGGTCCTCTTGCCGATCGCGAACAAGATTTAGTTCTGTTGAAACTGAGTAGGCGAACAGCGGAACATCAACCTTACTTTTGATCTTCGAGATGAGTGGCACACCGAGTAAAGCAGGTTGAATGCTCAAGATCGAAGCACCCTCCGCTACGTACTGGCAAGCGGCTGCCATGATAGCTTCATCGTCAGAGGGAAGCAGATGGGAGCGAAACGTTTCTCCCGCTTCTGGTTCGGTGCCCATCATGACTCGATAGGGTGCGTAGAACCCTGTTCTTAGTTGGATAGATCCGATCACGGAAACGTTGGGATGACCGTTTAAATCGAGCGCATCACGGATGGCAGCAATGGATCCGGGGTGAGTCAATCCTGCGACGATCGTTCGGGCACCGGCGTCTGCATGAAGAACCGCTATCTCGCTGACCAGCTGATGGGTCGCCATGTTGTCGATGCCATTTGGATTTGTGATGACGCATTCGCCGTCCGAATGGTAGGCGCATGCACACACCTCCGTTCCGACCTTCATATTGGGATTCGAATTCATGATCTCTTGGACGGCGCGAACCATCAGGGAATTCTTTTCTAGCCCTTGACTCGCCTTTTTATCCTTGAGATCGTTTCTCGTTTTTACATAGAGTTTGCAGCGGTTCAGCCCTAAGTCTGAAAGTCGTTTGGCTTCATCCGCTAACTCATTGATCGGGAAGAAGCGAAGGTGTCCAGGCGGCGTGTCATGGTCCTCTTCGGTTACAATCAGGAGAGGGTGCAGATGATCGATCGTGAGCGATTGCATCGATGTCCTTTAATAATTCGAGCAGTGTAAATTTGTCAGGTCCGCTGCCATGTCAATCTGGAGTCCTAATTGGCTGTCGTTTCCAGCCTAATTAGACGTAGGTGGGTACTCAACGCAAATCGCCACATCGTTATTAGGAATCCATTCTGGTAGCATCGTGCTAATTCGAACGATTCATGTTTTCTACGCTGCGCGTTGCGGGTATTTAAGGGCGCATGGGGACCATGCCCCATATTCAACGGCCATCTCGCTAAGTTTCCTGATCATCTGAAAGCCGGAGCAGAAAACAGTGCAGGGAAGATCTCGATAGTTCTGGAAAAGAGAGTGCGTTACCGCCAATCGTCAACTGCTGTCAACAAATCACAGCCTTGATCTGAAACAACCAACAGTTGGCAAGACGATCCATGCTGTCTGCGACGCTACAGTGTGCGGTTCGGATTCGCTACGTTTTGGGCAGCAGCGTTTGAATGCCGCTGGATAGTATCGAGTCCATCTCTGGCCCGCACATAGCAACGCTGACGGCATAGCCTCCTTGAGGATAGGCCTCCTCAGTGGGGATATACCAGGGACCGCCATCGCCATAGGCCGCACAGGCGATGAAACGGTTGGGCGCTGCGGCTTGAGCGCGAAGTTGGTATTCAATGAAACACTCGGCCGGCAGGTGCATTAGAGAAACGTCGTTTACGTGTAACGAACTGAGTGTGATCGGGAGCCGTGCATTGATACGGCGGATGAACGCGACCGCGTACGAAGGTCGATTTCGTGAGACAATCTTGTTTTCACGATTTGAAATTCCGGCCATCAGCTCCGACTCATCGAAATTCGGATTGAGGGGTGGCAAAATGTCGTGAGTTTGCCATGCGAGTTGGCGGATAGGTTGCGGGTTCAGGTCGGCTTCAGAAGTGACGATACCGTCGAATATTCTTTGAGTCAGGTCAACACGAGCTTGCTTTGAACCATCGTTGTACTTGCCTGCACCGATGTTGCCACCACAGCCGTTGAAATAAAGATGAAGACAGTCTGGCTCTTGGCTTTGTCTTTGCTTTCGAGCCAACCCACAAAAGTCCGCGCTAACCCTCCCGTCACCATAGTAGCTCATCGGGTGACACGCATAGAAATGGGAGGCGACTAGTTTTTTGTCTCCGTTGTAAAAAGCGATCGTTTTTAGCATTGGGTCAATCAGTCCTTCTGGGTACCGATGATGCTTGGGGTCGCGCGACGAACTGCCTCGCTGCGAAATTAGTTTTCCGTCCAGACCGATGATGCGTCGGTTACTCGCAACTTTCGAGACTCTCGCTTCACCACGCCCGATATGAGTCACGGGAACCGTTTCTGCGATCGCTTGACTGACCGCCTTGCGAGCTGCAGTGAGGCAAGTCTGGAAAAATTGGGGCTCGATGATGTGTGGCAAATCTCCTTGTTCTAGAATGATCTGCTCGGCGTCCATACAGGCGAATGGAGCGTTGTGTTGATGGACACATTGCACGGCAACACGATCGATGGATGTTCCCGCTGCATCCGCCAAAGCCTGTCGCCATTGCCGATGAGCCGAGTTGAGTAATCCGGTCCAATCAACCGCGCAGATCACGATCGGCTTGCCCGCACCCAGCAGAACGTATCCAACTGCTTCCAGTGGGTCGTCGATGCCGGTCACCGGTTTGATCCAACCTCCACACAACGAATGTCCCGCGGGTGGCGTGACGTCAAATCGGAACCTGCCCAGCCGCAGGTTTTCGGTTGAGTCGGCTGCCGACATCGGCTGGGAGGCGATCACATGAGCCAGTCCGGTGCCCGCCGTAACGGTAACGAACTGGCGACGATTGATTCCGATCTGCATGATCTTGGTTCCTCGAGACAACGGGATTCAAAGGCGAATCTAGTTTCATCATGATCGTTCCTGAGCCAAACCGCAAATGATGGAGCGATTTCTCCCGCACCCAAGGGGTAGGTACAGGAGTGAACCGATGGAAACGATGCCCTGGCGTTGCCAACCGAGCGTCCGATGACTGGTAAAGAATATGAGCTGTGAAAGTTCGAACCCATGCATTGGTGATTGGGGCGGAGCCTGCCGAAGAGTCAATGTGAGCTGACCGGTTTTTTAATCTCGATTTTCGTACACCACTCAACTGTGTTGCAAAAAGGGATGATCGTTGTAACGAATAAATCGGCTGGCAATAAGTCTCTAGATTCCGCGCCAAATCGCTGACGAAATGGCCAGGATGTATTAGTTTTCAGAGAACTTGGGCATTTTGCTGGCGTGTTTCCGCCTAGTTGGAGCTAGTGTTAATTAGTTCATTCCTTACGAAGCGTCGTCGCGCTTGAAGTAGCTGCCATGATTAGAGTTTTTACTTCTTCGAATCTCTGTTTCCTTTTTTCTGGTCAGGGTACGGTATGGGGTAAGGCCACTCGTTCACTGTATGAAGCTTGGCCACTTTATGCTGAACAGTTGGATGCTTGCCTGGAGAAATCGGACAATTGGCTGGATTTAGATCTGCGAAAAGTTCTTTTCGCTCAGGCTGACAGTTTTCGAGATTCGGATTCGATCTATCAACAAACGGTTTTCGTCCAGCCAGCCCTGTTCGTGATAGAATACGCGCTCAGTCAAGCCTTAATGGAAATAGGAGTCGATCCGTCTGGCTTTGTTGGCCACAGTGTGGGTGAATATGTGGCTGCTTGTCTGGCCGGAGTTTTCTCGTTTGATACAGGCCTAGAAATTGTGGCCAAGCGAGGACAGTTGATTCAGGAAATGCCTCCTGGTGCGATGCTTGCTGCTGCTGTTTCCGTTGATGAAACGGAGCAATTTCTTTCTGACAAGATTTCATTAGCTTCGATCAACGGACGTCGGCAGTGTGTGTTTTCCGGATGCCCGGATGGAATCGATCTACTCGCGAGACAATTGAAAACGCAAGGTATTGCGGCAAAACGGCTCCCTGTGACGCGTGCTTTTCATTCGGCAATGCTTGACCCTGTCCTGGATCCCTTCCGAGAATTTGTTGGGAGCAAAGATCTGCAGCGACCTCTCCGCCCTTTCATTTCCTGTTTGCATGGGCGTTGGGCAGATCCGGATGAGGTTAGGCAGGCAGACTATTGGGTGCGTCAGATGCGAGAACCTGTTCAATTTTTGAGGGTGATTCAAGAATTGACCGCGAGACCTAACGTTTCATTCCTCGAAATCGGCTCAGCGGGTTCAATGTCCCAACTCGTTTCCGCCCATTTCGATAAGAGTGAAACATCGCGGTTTCTGACGACAAGTCCACCCTCGTATTCCGAAATGAGTGAAGTGAATCATCTGTTTGATGCTCTGAACCAACTTCAAAAGCACGGCTTAGCAGTCGATCTGGAGCGATTTTCGAGCTTTGTGTTGTGTAAGGATTCTCAAAAATCCTCGATTGAGCATGACAAGAAGGAGGTTCAAAGGGGCGACCTCAATGACGACCAATCCGGAATAGATGCATTGGAGGAACAAGTTGCTGATTTGTTTTGTCGAATTCTTGGAATCGATGAGATCGACAAGGACGAGAGTTTTTTGACGGCCGGTGGCAACTCGTTGATGGCGATGCAGGTCATTTCTCGAATTCGAGCAAGTCACGCCATTTCCATTCCTATCAGTAAGTTCTTTAAGGCGCCGACAGTCAGCGATGTGACTCGCTTGGCTTGCAATCTTCTACAGAAGAAGACTGGACGGGACAGTCCAAGGGGTGCTACCCCAAGTTCGGACAATAGGCGTTCAAGCCACATCGCTACCGTCGTAGAACCATTGCCTTCTGCTGAATCCGCGATGGACAATGGTCGGCGCGGTCAGCAGCAGGCTATGCGTTTCAGTCTTTCTTTCTTTGCCGGCGACGAGAATGCAAACAGCGAAGATCGATATCGATCTTTGATGGAAGCTGCTCGGTTTGTGGATAAAGCTGGATTTTCCAGTATTTGGCTGCCCGAAAGGCATTTCAATAAATTCGGCGGCCTTTACCCGAGTCCAACTGTTTTAGGGGCTTCTATCGCGGCGATTACAAAACAAATCCACATTCGCGGTGGGAGTGTCGTGGCGCCACTGCACCATCCGATCAGGATCGCTGAGGAATGGTCGGTCGTCGACAATCTTTCGAAAGGTCGAGTCGGCGTTGCGTTTGGGAGTGGATTTCATCCGAATGACTTTGTGTTTGCTCCCGATGCTTTCGGCAATCGTAAAGAACGGATGTTTGAAACAATCGCTTCCGTGCAAAACCTCTGGCAAGGTGGTACGTATCAAGGATGTTCCGGGTCGGGCGACAGGGTTGAAGTTCAAATCTTTCCCCGTCCCTATTCAAGTCAACTACCCATTTGGCTCACGACTTCTCGCAGTGCGGAGACCTTTACTGAAGCAGGGCAGCTTAACGCCGGTATCTTGACTTCGCTCTTGCGACTTTCTGTCGCCGAATTAAAGGAACGGATTGGCTTGTACCGCAAGTCGCTGGAAGAAAACGGGTATGACCCACGTGCTGGACACGTCACTCTGATGCTTCATACGTTTCTTTCCACGAGTCCGAACGATGCACGCTCTCAGGTCGAAGTTCCTTTGAGGGCTTATCTGCGAAGCCACATGGAGCATACAAAGGCCGTTTCTTTTGGCAAAGTCATCGATGCG
This sequence comes from Pirellulaceae bacterium, assembly GCA_029243025.1. Classification (NCBI taxonomy): domain Bacteria; kingdom Pseudomonadati; phylum Planctomycetota; class Planctomycetia; order Pirellulales; family Pirellulaceae; species Pirellulaceae bacterium. The sequence continues at coordinate 102,611 of JAQWSU010000053.1, forward strand.
AATGATGCTCGCCTGAGTCCAGAGGAGGAGGAAATGCTACTCGACTATGCTCTCGATCGATATCTCGAAACAAGTTCACTCATTGGTACAGAAGAATCATGCTTCGACACCGTGACGCAACTTAAGCGGATTGGCGTTGATGAAATTGCCTGCTTGGTGGATTTCGGTGTTGAGCATGCATCTCTGATGTCGAGCCTTCAGCACTTGCAACGGCTGCGATCACGAATCGAGCTTTCCAACGAGTAAAAGCTGCCTGGTATTCAACGAACTGCCATGGGTTTTCTGGCTTCCCTGGAATCGTGGCTGTTCAACTGTTATAGTCGCGAACTCTGATCTGCAGACAATGCGGCCGCAGCATTTATGGCATTGGCCAATTTGCCACACGAGGCAGGTGAACGCCTGATAAATGTGCACAAGAGGCATGATACACACGACCGACGCGTGGATAGGCACCAGCAAAATTCCCGTAAATTCTAAGGACATTAAGAGCATGAAAACTAACGTCACTGTCGTACTGATTTTTGCCTGTCTTGCTACCAGTGCTTTGGCTCAAGACGCCAATAAAAAAAAGGCCGCTAAGAAAGCACAGAGAGACAAGATTCTAGTCGAAGTGACAGACGTACTCGAACAATGGAAGACGGCGTTCAACGCAAAAGATGCGGAGGCCCTTTCCAAGCTTTACGACCTGAAGGCCGATGTGATTTATGACGATGACGTTCATCATCGCAGCAGAAAATCATTGCTGAAAAGATTCGAGGAGGAATTTGGTAAAGACGGTGCTGTACAACAGGAAATTACCGAGGTGGATCGCAAGATTCTTTCGCCCCGCATTGTTGTTGAGACAGGCGTTTGGAAAAACACCGGTAGCACCGACAAATCACGAGCAGATCGTGGGCGCTACAGTTGCATCTTGGTCAAGAAAAAAGGCAAATGGCTGATTGTTCAGGATCGAGGTTGGGCTCAACCAGCCAAAAAGTAATCAGGAGAATTATGCCAGTTTGTTCACTCCATCCGGCTCCTGCGACACATGCTTGAGTTCGTCGAATTCGCGTCGTAAGGCATCGACACGACGGCAAGAAGATGCATCGGCGGTAGGACAAGGTAAAGCAGGGATATGAATGATGAATTTCAAAAGCTGCGCCGGTGGATCGCATAGGACCCGAAGTCGTTCGCAACGCCGATTTATCGATGACCGCTAATGGCGGGGCGCATCATTCCGCAATCTTTAAATCGCCAATTTCGTGACGTTTCCCATCCGGATCCCGGTAATAAACTGTGTACTGTCCTTGAGAAGCCTCAGGTAGAACGAGTCGACGACCCTTCTCTGGGTTCGTGTCAGTATGGACTGACGTGATGACCGTCATTTCAATTTGGTTGTCTGCGACTGTCGTCTTCACATCGATCGGAACAATCGCAGAATTTTGCTGCCAATCACCGCCAATGTACTTCATCGGAATAAGAATCTGTCCGTCTTGAGACGCGGGATCGCCGAGCTTAATTTGGCCGACGTAGGCGAGCGGTTTTGCCTCTCGGGTAATCGTTCGAACGGTCGCGTCACAACCTGCAAGCACGACGATAGCCACGGCGGTAAGCAAACTCAGCGAGTTTATCCTCGAGTTTTGACTCGGGTGCTGGCTTCGCGCCGGCAGCGTTCCGTTGTCGGCAACTGCTCGATCCAAATTAATTACTAGCTGACCTGCGATTATTTTTTGCGAAATGATGGTACTCCTTGATTCTAACGCTGCGAGGATTGACGGCGAAGCTTAAGGCTTTGGCTGCAAGGCAGCAAGTGTTTATTGAGCCGCCGGCAATTCGTGATGGCTGTTGTTGCGTTCCCTGAAGACTTTCGTTCGATCCGTCGAATTGTTGGGGAAAATACTGTCCATTTCTGGAGTTTAAAGGCATGTGCGAGGGAGATTCCCTTGAGCATGGGCAATGAATTGGAGTTTTATCGAGCTGTCAACTAAAATATCAGCTCACGTTGTTTCACTCTAGGCTGAGAATTTGTAATGCGAACAGTCCTTGATCGACGAACTTTGCTTCGTGGCGCCGGCGTGGCAATTGGCTTGCCGATGTTGGAGGCGATGGTCCCATCTGCAAGAGCGGCCGAAGCAAAACGACCCATCAAGCGATTTGTCTGTCTTTCCAATAATTATGGCGTTTACCGGAAGGCGTTTTTTCCCAACAGTGAGCAAGCCGGCGCTAGCTACGAAATGCCGGAGACCCTTCAGCCGTTGGAACGCCATCGTGAGCAATTAACCGTTTTTTCGAATCTGGATCACGGCAATACGATTGGTCATCAGGGCGTGCCTGTGTTACTGAGTGGTGTGCGTCCACACCTTGCCACGCACTTTTCCGAAGGCAATATCAGTGTTGATCAGAAGATTGCCGAGTATGAGGGCGCTGCCACGCGTTTTCCGTCGATGACGGTCCGCGTGAATGAGTCGAATTTTGTCAGCTTTACTCGGACAGGAGTTCAAGTTCCTGCCATCGACCTGCGGAAAATGTATCGGGCGTTATTTCTGGAGGAGTCTTCGGAAAAGAAAGCGAGTGTTTCAGATCGCCTGAAACGGCGACATAGCATTTTGGATGTTGTGCTCGATAAGGCAAAGTCTGTTCACCAGGATCTAGGGAAACGTGATCAACAGAAGTTTGCCGAATACTTAGACGCCGTTCGTACGCTGGAAAAGAAAATCGAACAGCAGCAGCCCTGGTTGGATCGCCCAAAACCGACAACCGACCGCTCCGAACCGGTACAGGGGAGAGGCACCGAGGCAGATCTGAAAGCGACGGTTGAGTTGATCGCTTTGGCCTTTCAGACGGATGCCACTCGCGCGATTACGCTTTCATCCGGGTTTGCGAATGGTGACTTTGGATTGAGTGGTGGTTATCACGGTTTTTCTCATCATGGAGAGCGGCCTGACCATATCGCCGCGCTCAAGCTGATCGAGAATAACAAAATGCGTCAGATGGCGCACCTGATTGATTTGCTCAAAGCACAGGAAGACTTGATCAATGGCGGAACGTTGCTGGATCATACTACCGTCATGTTTGGCTGCGGTATGGCGACTGGCCCCCATTCGACAAAAAATTTGCCTTTGTTATTGGCAGGTGGAGGTTTCCAGCATGGTGAGCACAAGGTTTATTCGGCAGAAGATTCTCGCCGCGTGCCTGCTGCGAACCTGCTGTTGTCGATTCTTCAGCATCACGGTCTTGAGATTGATCAATTCGGATCGAGCACCGGAGCGCTGCCGGATTTCGATTGGAGTTAATTGCGCGTGCGAATGTTGCTCGTTACGATTCTGGTGATCCTGTCATGCAGTGGAACGCACGCCGAACCAGTCGATGTGGTACGGCCATTTCTTGAGAAACACTGTTTTTCATGCCACGGTGCCGATAAGCAAGAAAACGATCTGCGTGTTGATACGTTGGCGGTGGATCTTTCTGATGTTGAAACGTTGAGACGCTGGCAAGGGATTTTGGATCAACTCAATCTGGGCGAGATGCCTCCTGAAAGCGAACCGACGCCGGACGCGTCGCGGCAAGCCGAGGTGATTGATTTGCTGACGCAGCGATTGCGTAAGGCTTACGCCGCCCGTCGCAGTACCGGTGGAAAAACGGTTACACGCCGTTTAAATCGATTTGAGTTGCGGAACACGGTACGCGATCTGTTGTACATCAACGATCCGGAAATGCGAGTTGGAAACGTCGCCCGTTTGGTCGACAACAATGGCAACGGTAGCGTCGAAAATACGAGCAACGATCCTTTTCGATCTTTTCCGGGGGATGAGGTGGAACAGGGCTTCGACAACATCGGCAATCGCTTGGTGATGTCCGATTTTCTCCTGAACCTAATGTTTGACGCGAGCGAGGAAAGTCTCTTACTTGCAACGGAAGCAGGTCCACGTCCCAAGGTGCCGACTCGAAACCTGACCGGACATATTGTGAAGAAGCCGCGCGGAGACCTCGAACGAATCGCTCGCGAGGTCCAGCCAGATTGGGACACGTTTTATCGACGCGAGACGATTACACCCGATGAGTTACGGGGCGGTGTGGGTACCTCTTGTCGTTATCGCATCACCGTTGAAATCTCCAGCCAGAATCAGCAGCATCCCTGGGGGCAGATGGTCACTGCCAGTCAGGATGAGCCAATGCGAATTCAGTTGCGACTGTTTAAAACCAGAACACGTAACGATCACATTTCACTGCAGACGTTCGAGGTTCCAGGGGATGGTCAAAAGCGAACTTTTACCGTTGAGTGTTGGATCGACACTCGCTGGACACCACAGCTGATCTGGGAAAATGGGCCTACGGATCGTGAGGCTCGCAGCGACTCGATTGTGAAGACATTTCTGTCAGACAAGTATCGTACGCCGCCCGATCGTAAACAGATTACAGATAACGAGAAGTACAAAGAAGCTCGGCAACAGTGGTCCCGCGAGATGGCCGTGGGGGCGCTGGAAGATTATCGTGGCCCCAGCGTGCAAATCCATCGTCTGAGTTTGGAGCCCCTCATTGATGAGTGGCCACCGCAGAGCCACACTGCACTCTATGGGAGTGGTCACACTGCTTCTGGTCAGCGGGAGGAAGATTCGATCGAGCCGCTCCTGCTGCGTTTTGCCGAGCGTGCTTTTCGCCGACCCGTTACAGCGGCAGAAATCTCGCCGATTGTAGAACTGGTTCGCTCGCGATTAAAGCCTCAATCCAGGCCAGAACCAAAGGCGATACAGAAGCTTCGTTATCGTGCTTATCAGGGGAAGTGGTCGAAATTGCCCGACTTCTCACAGCTGAATCCGGAAAACGAAGGATTGGCGGCTAGCGGTTTGATCGACATTCGTCTGGCTGGTCGTGATGACTATTTTGGACTGGTCTTCGAGGGGCAGCTTGTTGTGAAGCAGGCGGGTGAATACACGTTTCAGTTGGCCTCTGACGATGGAGCTCGCATGCTTGTCGACGGGCGGCAGGTGATTGAGCACGACGGTCTGCATGGCGCCTCGCAAAAAAAAGGCAAGTTGAAGCTCGAACCGGGAATTTCTTCATTGTACGTCGAGTACTTTGCTTATGGCCGTCCTAATCGCTTTCATGCTTCCTGGAGCGGACCTGGATTTCAAGATGTTCCGCTTGCCGTCAAAGAGAACTCAAGTAAGAAGCCGGTGAGTTTAGATCGTGAGACAGCTCGCCGGATCAAAGCCTTGCAGGCCGGTTACACGGCGATTCTGTGTTCACCCGATTTTCTGTACTTGCGAGAATCTGGTGGTCCCTTGACTAGCTTTGAGATTGCGTCGCGCATGAGTTACTTTCTGTGGTCGTCCATGCCTGACAAAGAACTGTTTGAATTAGCGAGGACCGATCGCCTGACAGATCCTCAGGTGCGTCGCCAACAGGTCGACCGAATGCTTGCTGATGATCGAAGTGCTGCCTTTACGAGACACTTTACAGAACGCTGGCTGCGACTCGATAAGCTGGCGGAGACGCCGCCCGAATTGACCGGGCCGTTTCGAGTCTATTGGGATCGACGCTTGGAACCGCAAATTGTTGCCCAAACGGATGCCTACTTTGCAGATTTGGTGAAAACGAATGGACCGTTGCGGCTGCTGATTGATTCCGATTACACCTTTTTGAATGAAGCCATCGCTTCGGTGTTCTACAACCGAAAAGATGTTCGCGGTGAATCGTTGCGAAAGGTAGTGACAAACGATCGGCGTCGAGGCGGTATCTTAACACAGCCCAGTGTGATGACCGCCACAGCGAATGGTGTCGATACCTCACCGGTTAAGCGGGGAGTCTGGGTGTTGGAAAGTATCTTGGGGATGCCTCCTTCACCTCCTCCGCCCGATGTGGAACCGCTCTCGCCCGATTTGCGGAATGCGAAGACGATTAGCGAACAACTGAAGATCCACCGCCAGCAAGAGGTCTGCAATCGGTGTCACCGAAAAATCGACCCCTTGGGCTTCGCGTTCGAAAACTTTGATCCCATTGGTCGTTGGCGCGAACGATACCCGAAGGGCGGCCCCCCGATTGACGCATCGACGACGATGGCAAACGATCGTGAAGTGATGAATGTCGTGGAACTCAAGCAACTGCTGCTGGAACGCGAAGGTCAGGTGGCTCGCTGCCTCACGGAAAAGATGTTGACCTATGCAACAGGCCGATTGCTTGAGCCAACCGATCGCGGCGAGGTTGATGCGATTGTCGAACAATGGAAGCTTGACGGTTATCGCATGCGCGATCTGATCCAATTGGTGGTTCAGAACGACGTCTTCCTGACGAAGTAAATGCTCAACGGCTTACCGGTCCATCGCCGACTTTCCAGAATTTGGCTTCACCGTTTGTCTGAATGGTTCAGGAGGTTTTCTCAACCGACGCTACGCTTCGCTGGGAATCACCGCAGAAGCATTGTCCTCTCCGACAAGGAAATATCCAAGCGGTTGATCATCGTCGTCGGTTACCAACCACACATTGCGTGCGTAGCTGTTTTGTTGACGTGTCGCGCCTGGGGCGATCTTGGCGTAAAATTGAAGTTCGCCGTTTCCATAGGTGATCCAATAGAGCTTAATGCTTTTAGCTGATTTGTTCTCGAACAGGAGCTGGCAATTAATTCCGGTTTCGGATTTTGGAGGAGCCTCGGATCGATGGTTGATGGCAACCCAATCGAGCACGAGTGTTGGTTTGGCGATTTCCGCCTCTGCGGGAAAGGACGTAGCTAGCTTATTCAAGTCTAAGCCGCGAACAATCTTAAGCTGTGGAATCGCCTTTTTGAGCTTGGCGACGCCCGTATCGGTGACAGACGTTTGCCACACGTACAACCGAGCAAGTCGTTTGGATTGGCTGAGCTTTTCAAGAGATTTGTCAGTGATGTTTGTCGAGTACAGATTCAAGTATTCAAGGTTGGGTAGTTGGCTTAAATAGTCCATGCCATCGTCGCCCACCTGCGTTTTTTCTAAATGCAACCAACGTAACTTGTCGAAGTCTTGCAGATGCACAAGTCCTGCACTGGTGATCTTCGTGTTGCTGAGATTCAAAGCCACCACATTTTTCAGTTTGGCAAGCCGGCTCAGTTGGTCGTCATTCAGCGCCCGTCCTCGCAAGTGAAAGTCGATCTCAAAATGACCCCCTTTTTGCTGAACGGTGCCGCCCATTTTTTCGATGAAAGAAATGGTATCCAGATTGTTATCGCTGTGAGCAAAGCTTGAGCAGAACAGTCCAGTGAAGACGATCCAACAGGTAAATGTTAGTGGGGAATATTTCACAGGACTACTTTTTCGATAGGCAGCGATGTTCAGATAGGCAGTGCGAATGCAGGATTGCGATCTTTTGAGTCGGATGTTGCAGGAACAGATTTTTTCAAAATAAGGGTAGTGGTTTCCCATGACAGATCTGAAAGGGGCGACCGGCAGCATCTCGTAATTCCTCACGTGGATCGATCCCCATGGCTCGATAGACGGTTGCGTGAAAGTCTGCGGGCGTGCAAGGGTTGTCATGGGGCGCGGCACCCTGGACGTCGCTGCTGCCGTAAACCTGACCGCCGCGAATTCCACCGCCGGCTAAGATCTGCGAGTAGACTGCGGGGTAATGGTCGCGTCCACCATTATTGTTGATCTTGGGAGTGCGACCGAAGTCAGTCAGTACAGCGACCAAGGTTTCCTCGAGGGAACCGCGTTGTTCCAAATCGGTAAGCAAGGCGGAAATCGATCGATCAAAGACGGGTAAGAGACGTTTTTTCATTTTGGGAAAGTGATCTCGATGGGTGTCCCAGTTGTCGCCTCCACCCCCTGCAAGATCACCGGCTCCGGCATTTACCTGAACAATGGGAACCCCCGCCTCGGTCAGTCGGCGCGCGAGCAACATACTTTGGCCGCCGATATGATCACCGTACATGACGCGGATTCTTGGGTCTTCGTTTTCGAGGTTGTAAGCTTCTTTGACCGGCGAACTCAGTAGCATATCTTCGGCCATCGTACGGAAAAGATTGTGTTCTGAGAAATCGGATTGTGTGCCGACCTGCCGTTCCAAATGGTTGAGCAATCCTTGCCGATGGAACGCTCGCTCCCGCTTCATGTTCAGCTTCAAATCCAACTCGTGGTTTGTGTATCGGGAAGTGCCGCCGTACGGTTTTCCGGCGGGAGTTCGCATCATGATCGGATCGTATTTTCCACCCAGCCAACCCCCGAATTGACCTTGAATCAACGCTCCGTTGTCGTAGTTCAAATAAGGCATGCAAATTGCGCGTGGTGTTCCAGCATCTGAATCACGAAACTTGGAGAGCATCGAGGTGATGGAAGGCCAGTTTTTTCGGTCTTTGGCCTTACCCTCTGGCGCCCGTTGCCCCGTGATGCTGTTGTAGAGAGCTCCACCGTGGCCGCCGATCGTGTGATGAAGTGAACGCACTACCGCGAGCTTATTGGAATGGTTGGCCATCAAGGGGATGTGTTCGCAGAATTGAATGCCCGGAGTCGCGGTTGAAATCGCTTTGAACTCACCCCGCAAGTCTGACGAGGCATGCGGTTTGGGATCCCAGGATTCTTGATGTGCAATACCCCCCCACAGGTAAATAATGATGCACGACTTTGCCGACCGTTTTGGTGAAGCCGAATGAGCGCGCAATTGAAGTAGCGTTGGTAGTGTTAGACCAATGCTGCCTCGCAATGCATCTCGGCGTGAGAGCTGAAGGGAAAACATCGTGTGATTCCTGAGTCTGACTTTTTCCCAATCCGATTCGTGAATGTTAGTCGATGCGCCCGTCTCCTTCAACGTGATTGTAATGGGAAAGGAGCCGTGGAGGACATCTGTTGGGTGGGGCGTGGCCCAGGAGGCGAATTATACCCCGAGAGACAGATTTGTGAGCAAGTGTGAGAGACGCATGGCACGAGGTAAGCTGGTCTGTTCTCGAGCCTTTCTGCCATGAAATGGGTCGTGAAAGGGGCGGGGGGAGCTACGGAAATGGTGGCGCATCGAATTGTTCACGCAAACGTACGAATTCCGCCTCAAGCGATTTTCGAGTGTCTCGATAAGCCGGTTCATTGTGGACACTGATCATTTCGTCTGGATCTTGTTTAAGATCGAACAAATTCCACTCTTCGGTTTTCGGGAAATAAATCAGTTTATGTTGGTCGGTGCGAACTCCAAAGTGCTGTGGAACCGCATGCTCGCCTAACTCATAGTAGGCATAGTAAAGAGAGTTACGCCACTCACGGTTGTCACCATTCAGCAGGGGAACAATTGAGCGCCCTTGGATATCGGCGGGGCTTGCGAGCCCAGCGATCTCCATGAATGTTGGCGCATAATCGATGTTTTGAATTAGCTCGGTCGGTCGCCTGTTGGGGGCCACCGTTCCCGGCCAACGGATCAGAAATGGCATCCGAAATGATTCCTCAAACATCCATCGCTTGTCATACCATCCATGCTCGCCCAGGTAGAACCCTTGATCGGATGAATAAATGACAATCGTGTTTTCGGCCAATCCATTTTCTTCCAGATAATCGAGCATCCGCCCGACACTTTCGTCGACTGCTTTCACCGTGCTGAGATAATTCCGCATATAACGCCGATATTTCCACCGAACGATGTCATGATGACTGAGTTTTTCAGATTTGAAATCTTTGAGGAAATCACGATTTCGTGGACCGAAGAATGCATTCCAAGTGGCCTTTTGAGAATCTGTCATGCGATTGTATTCGGGCGTGCCATAGCGGTCTGGCGCTGGTAGGATCACATCGCCCCGTTCGTCTTTTCTAACTTTTGCGTCATAGGCCCAATCGAAGTGGCGATCGATTTCCATCTCGTTGCCGGCTAGCGTTTGGCTGCGATTCTGATAGTCGTCAAATAGCGTGGTCGGCTCCGGGATTTTCACGTTGTCGAAGCTCCCTAGATGACGTAACGCTGGCGCAAATGTCCGATGGGGCGCTTTGTGCTGACACATCAAGAAGAATGGCTTGGATTTATCACGCGTTTCCATCCATCGCATCGCTTTGTCGGTCGTGAGATCGGTTGCATAGCCCTCAAACTGTTTTCGCTCTCCATCCATTTGGATGAATACAGGATTGTAATAGCTACCCTGCCCAGGCACGATTTCCCAGTAATCAAATCCGACGGGTTCGGTTTTTAAATGCCACTTGCCGATTACTGCGGTGTGATAGCCGCCCTGCTGCAAGGCTTTGGCGACCGTCCATTGACTCTGGTTAAATCCTTTGCCTGTGTTTCGCATGAAGCCGTTCTTGTGGCTGTGCTTCCCTGTGAGAATCGTTGCTCGCGAGGGGCCACAGATCGAATTCGCGCAGAAAGAATTGAGGAATACGGCCCCTTCGCGTGCGATCCGATCAATGTTGGGTGTGGGTGCGACCTCGGCGAAGGGACCACCGTAGGCTGAGATTGATTTGATGGCGTGATCATCGGAAAAAAGAAATAGAATGTTAGGTCGGTCGTCCGCGCTGAGCGAAATTGGATTGCCAAATGTGACGACCGCGACCAGGAGGGCAAAGATGTAACTGGGGCAGCGAGAGATTCTCGTGATGTGCAATTTACTAGGCTCCATGACTGCGAAAGGCAGGACGACAGCAAGCCATTCATTGTAGGTGCCAGCTGGTTGGGCGCGAACCAAGTGGTTTGAGCCGGTTTGCTACCATGGGAAATTCGTCAAATACTTTTCGATCGGCCGTGGGAGCGGATGCCAAGTAAATCATCTGAAACAGACGATGGTAGCTCAACGTGAGTCCGATTCTGAATTCGATTGGCCCAGATGTTTCGTGGGTACGCCGCGTCGCAAGTTATCTTCAATCGTGTCCAAGGCAACGCCTTTCGTTTCCGGAATATAGAGTCGGCAGAATAACCAGCCAACCATCCCGATCGACGCATAAAGCCAGAACGTACCCGCCTTTCCAAGCCTTTCTACTAAGGTCAAGAAAGTAATTGAAACAATGAAATTAAATACCCAGTTCGAGAGAGTGGCGAAACTCATGGCAAGTCCGCGCACCTGCAAGGGATAGATCTCGGCGATGAGTAACCAGGCGATGGGACCGACACTAATCGCAAATGATCCGATGTAGATAAAGAGCATCGTGATCGTCATCCACTTCAGTGCGGCGCCCATTTCGGCTTCAAACTCAAATCCGAGAGCTAAACCACTGAGGCTGATAGTCATGCCGATCAGACCGCCGGAGAGGAGCGGTTTTCTCCCGATTCGGTCGACGAGTTGGATCGAGACCAGGGTCATCAAAACGTTGACAAGTCCGACACTTACGGTGGCAGTAATGGCCGTTGTTGCCGATGTGAATCCAGCCATTTCGAAAATAGTGGGAGCATAATAGATGACGGTGTTAATGCCGGTTGCCTGTTGGATGAACATGATCCCCACGCCAACGAACAACGCCGGTCGTAGCCAGGCTGACAGCAGTTGCTTCTGTGATTCTTTCTTATTCAGCGAGGTGGCCTGTTTTAAATGGTTAAGCTCCCTGTCAGTGTCGAGACCCGGCATCAGGCGTTGCAAAATAGTTTTGGCTTCATCGTCGTGTCCTTTTCCGGCCAGCCATCCTGGAGTTTCTGGCAGGAAAAACATACCGACTCCGAGAATCGCGGCTGGAATTACGCCTGCGAAAAACATCGCTCGCCAGCTTTCTGAGGTATTGGCAAAAAGATCATCCACGATGTAGGAAACCACGATACCGATTGTTAACAGCAACTGGTTGAGTGAAACCAAGGCTCCTCGATATTGCGGGGGCGATATCTCTGATATGTATAGCGGTACCGCATACGACGAAACGCCAATCGCTAAGCCAACGACAATACGGCCAGCGATGAGTGCAGCGACATTTCCAGCGAAGGCGGTCCAGATTGATCCGATAGCGAAAATGCAGGCTGTGTAGATGATGGATCGACGACGACCCAGTTGATCGACCAGGCTACCGCTGACGGCCGAACCCGCAATGCAGCCGAGTAAAACGGCGCTGACGACCCATTCCTGAGCACCAGAAGTAAGTTTGAAATCCTGCTTGAGAAATAGCAGGGCACCGGAAATGACACCCGTGTCAAATCCGAAAAGCAAACCACCTGTTGCTGCAATCGATGCGATGCACCACACAAGTTTCTTGTTAATGGAGATCTTATCTGAACTCATGCGTAATCCCATCGCGTGAATAAATTTGAATCAGCAAACTGGCCGGACAGATCAGCAAGTGGATGGACTGCCTCGGGTAAGTGTTTCTGTTCTGGTCGATTGTTGCGGAAGCTTTGTTTTCGATCTGCACGAGATTTATTTGGTCGCTTGAACTCTGGTTTAGCTGTGGAATTGGAGCTGTAGACGGATTAGTGAGGTGACTGCCTGTGGTTGCTCGATCGGTAACATGTGGCCGCAATCTTCAACAACGGTCAAGTTTGCCTTGGGGATTTTGTCGCAGATGTTTTGCTGAATCTTCAGAGAGAAAAAAGCGTCTTGTCGGCCGTGAATGACGAGGGTTGGGCAGGTGATTTGATTCAAATAGTTCGTTGTTGATTCGCTGTGAATTTCTGACTGAATTTGATTAATCAAGTCTGCTGTTGGAAACCGATCCTGGGCGGTTTTTAGCGTCTGCATAAGGAACTCATCGTTGAGATGATCCGGACGGACCGTTGTGGGTCTGATCGCATCGAGCATGCTTTCTCGTTTTCCCGAATTAACTTGAGTGAGCATCTCTCGGAAGGTTTTGAGCAGTGCGGGTGACGAGTCTCCCGGCCAGGTGCCGAGCAAGGTCAACGTTTTGACACGATGAGGCGCTTTGATCGCGACCCACTGAGCGATCCATCCACCCAACGAGTGTCCGACTAAATGAAACGACGATTGACACTGGTCTAAGATGAGATCGGCCATCTTTTTCACGCGATTCTCAGTCGCGTTGGCGATGATGCTTGGATCTGCGATTTCTTTTAAATGTGTAGATTGATGTTCCCAGAGAGCAGCGTTTCCTCCGAACCCCGGCAGAATGATGAGTTGGTCTTTCATACTGGTGGTGCCTCTCGTGAGTATCGTTGTTTTCTAATCGGAAGTTCACGGGTACTCAAGTGCACAGGCCTTCTCAATCACCTGAAAGGTTGTCCTGCATTCACCCGACCCTAGCCGAGTCGCTGCTAGACGAGCACCGTTGTCATTCAAGATTTACCGTTGTCATTCAAGATTTAATCGCCACATTCGATTCCGCGATAGGCGTAGCCCCCGTCCACTCGTAAAATAGTTCCTGTCATATAACTAGATGCTTTCGAGGCTAGTAATAACAGCGCTCCGGTCAACTCGTGTGGATCAGCTGCTCTTCCCATTGGAATCGCCTTGCGCCACGTTGCACCCTCCGGGCCGTTTAAGATGTCTTGCACCATGGGGGTCGCCAGCCAGCCAGGGGCCAGACAATTGACCCGAATATTGTCTTTCACTAGTTCCATCGCCATGTTTCGTGTTAAGTGCTCTACTCCGGCCTTGGAAGTTGCGTAGTGAATTCGCTTTCGTTGAGCCCGTCCGCCAAGTGATGACGAAATGTTAACGATTCGCCCATCAATCTGCTTGCCAATCATGTACTTGGTGACATAAGTAGACAACTGCCAGGTGGCTTTCAAATTGACGTTCATGACTGCGTCCCAGTCGGACGCTTCGATCTCGAACATAGGGTCATCGGCACCGAGAATTCCGGCGCAATTGATGAGGGCATCCAAACGTCCGTGATCGTTGTCAATCTTGTTAATCAGCTGTTGAATTGCTTTGGCGTCGGTCACATCACATTCGTAGGCAGTCGCCTGACGTCCCTGCTTCCGAAGATCCTCTGCGAGATGTTGTAACGAGGTTGGATCCCGATCTACAAGAACGACAATTGCCTGTGCGGATGCCAGAATCTTCGCGAGTTCACTTCCTAAGCCGCCACCGGCACCTGTGACGACAGCGACTTCGTGCTTCATCAAGAATTGATCGATAACGGACATGAGTGTCTCCGATTAGTAGCAAATGTTGAATCGTCTATTCTAAGGGGGACGATGGAAGTCGGAAACGTGCAGTGGAAGTACGCGTGACGCGAATTTTCGGCAGTTGAGCCGTAGGGTTGGGCTTGGTTGCCCCAAGAAGTTCTGCTGACTGCATTCTTTTGACTCCAGTAAAAAGGTCACAGCGTTGAGGTGTAGGCAATCCTTTCGATGCGTTTTCCGAAAGGAACTGCCATGGCCTACGGGTAGACCAAACCGTTTGCAGCAAACAATTGAGTTCGTAATAGCATTGGGCCCGGTCTTTCGATTAATCTAGTGCTCTGAGAACGCTTGGTGTCGTTCGACCTCCTCAGAAACAAATGCGCGATTACGATGCACCCAGAAATTACACTCATCGAGAGTTCCCATCGGCTTTTGTTGCGGTCGGCGCTGTGTGCCAACGAGGACGCGGTTGCCGCGTGGCAGGAATGGATTGCTGACTATGGTTTCGCATCGATTGATGAAAAAACTCGTGATCTGCTGCCACTCATTCACAGCAATCTGAAACGCGCCGAGACGCAATACTCATGGCCTCAGCAGTTGGACCATCGTGGCCACCTCTGTCAGTTGGTGAATCGAGATCGAATTCGCGTGATGGCAAGCGTGGTGGGGGTGCTCGGTGATGCTGGGATTCCCTGTATGGCACTTAAAGGGGCTGCGTTGATCCTCGCCTACTACGACGAACTTGGACTTCGTCCTATGGGGGATTTCGACATTTTGGTGCCCACGGTGCAAGGCGATCAAGCGCTGAGTTTACTGCAGAACCATCAATGGGAATTTTGTGAGGCACTGACTGGCAAGGAATCGGAGATTGCGACCGATACCATGCCCGGTGTGAATTTGGTTAATGAGAATGATGACAAATGCGACCTGCATTGGCATCTCTTGCACGATTGCTGCTTTCCTGATGCCGATCTTGTTTTCTGGGACCAAGCGACTTCGCTGAAGTGTTATGGTCAGAGGGTTTGGATCCCGTCACCCACCGATATGCTTTTGCATATCTGTGTGCATGGCTCGATGCGCAACGGAGCTCCGACTACTCGCTGGATTCCCGATGCGGTGGCTGTGATGAGAAAATCCGACAGCCAGATTGACTGGGATCGTTTGTTGGCCGAGGCCAAGACAAGATCCTTTGTATTGATCCTGCAACGTGCCTTGCAGGCGATTGATGAAGTTTTGGAAGTATCGATTCCAGCAGCATTTCGTGAACGTCTAGCCAACACGTCTGTTTCCTATCGTGAACGCGTTGAATATGGCATTCGACTTCGCGATAAGAATTACAAATTCACGTTGGTGGGACGCTGGTGTCAGTTGTCTCGCTATCATCCCGATCGAAATCTTTGCTGGAAGGTCGGGTATTTTCCCTCGTTCTTGCTGAAAGTTTGGCACATTCATCGCTATCGCGATCTTTTTCCCCATCTCTTTCAATCCATTTCGATGTATTTTTGGCGGCATACTTCGCTGAAGCGTTTGAATGACGAAGATTGTTGATCAACCATTCATTGGAAGGGATGCATCTGCAGCAGTCGGGGGTTGACCCTATTTGTCAGGATGAATGGTTCGTAGGTGAATGGTCTCAAACGACCTGAAACGCGAATCGCTACGGATTTCCTAGGAGATATGGGCTTTTCCGAAAGCTATCAACGATCTTGGAAAAGGTTTGAAACTGGCTATTGAGAGCGGGTATGCTAACAAGTCACGGAAGCTATTCGGTGTGATCGTTTGATTGATGAAAATGTGATTTAGGTAGAAGAATCAAAAGCAGTGATCGAGCTTCTGCCTGGGTTCGGTTTTGTCTTGTGTCGTTTTTGCACCGTTGTTATTCGCATCGTTTTCAACAATACGCTCATTACGAAAAGCTGGAGAAAGAATTTCGATGTCAGAAAACCCAGAGTTAAATCGCCAGTCGGATTCCCACGATGCGGCAGAGCACAACTCGGTAAGTCAGATACCCGAACAGTCGCGTCGCGAATTGTTGGGCAAGCTTCGCAAGGCTGCAATCGCAGTTCCCATTGCGACGGCGTTGGCGCTCAAGACGGAAACGGCATTTCCCTACTAGTGATTACTAAATGCTTTTTGGCTAGGCCCTTTTGACGATCAAGTTTTTGGCGCTAAGCCGTTCGAATCAGCTTCGGATATTATCTTCGGCGAACGAAGTTGAGACGAAATTATCGGTTGGGATCCGGCGATGTGCACGAATGTCGTCATCCGTCGCGAGACCAATCGCTTATCACGGTCAGCAGCGAGTTAAGAATGGTTAACGCCAACAGTAACTGCTTGCAAACTAGCCTTTCAAGAAGTTAGACTAGGCCCCGTGTTGGGGCGGAGATTTTTCGGAATTGGTTCGAATCCCTCACTGGCGACGTGACCGATTACTGGTGCGTCCAACTGAGTCGTTTTTTAGTCCGAGCAAATTTTTATCTGCAGAAAAGAAATTGGAGCTGCGATTGTGATGACTGAACGCCAAGAACTAAATTTGAAATCAAGTTCATCTGATTCAACGTCATCTAGCGAGAGCGGAATTCCTCAGCAATCGCGACGTGAAATGTTGGGCAAGTTGCG
Organism: Pirellulaceae bacterium; assembly: GCA_029243025.1. NCBI lineage: Bacteria > Pseudomonadati > Planctomycetota > Planctomycetia > Pirellulales > Pirellulaceae > Pirellulaceae bacterium. The sequence goes on from JAQWSU010000053.1 coordinate 119,141, forward strand.
GAAGGCTGCGATTGCAATACCGATCGCTACCGCTTTGGCCATCAAGCCCGGAACAGCTTTTGCTTCCTAATCGCAAACCTTGTTCATCCTAGCGTCTACTTTTGTTTTCCGTTTTTCACCGTCACCTGTTCGATCGTACCGATTTGTACAAAGGTGTTTGTGGAAAATGTCGACTCAACGAGACTTGGAGACAGCAGACTGTAATCAGGACGGAAGGCAAACGCCAAGCAACCGAATACCCGAATACCCGCACAGTCGCGTCGCGAATTGTTGGCTCATCTTCGAAAAACTGCTGTTCTGGTTCCCGTCGCGACGGCTCTAGCGCTCAAGTCGGGTACCGCCTTCGGTGAAGCCTAGTTGTTCTGGGACCGTCGCAACACGATGAACGTGATGGGTCGTAGGCGAACTGGATGTAACGGCGAAAGGTGTGATTGATCTGAATTGGAGACTCAGCATTCCCGTAATCCCCAGTCGCCTTTCGTATCCGTCTGTATCTTGGGTGCTGACAAACGACCTGCTATCAAAAGAGCTATCCAATCCGTCAGGGAATTCGGATTAGAGGTCCACGTTGGTGTCGCGGGCCAGCGGGAAGAGCTGGAATCTATCGGCGGGGTGCATCAGCACCTGATTAAATGGAAAAGTGATTTCGCTGCAGCGCGCAATAGTTTGCTGGCCCAAGTCGATTCTGAATTTGTTTTGTGGATCGATAGTGACGAAATACTTCTAAGCTTTTCTGAGCTTGATTGGAGTCACTTGCAGGGCGACTTGCATGCGGTTCGTATCTGTGATGAAGCGAATTTGACGGCCACGACTCGAGTGCGCTGTCATCGAAACAGTGCCAACGTAAGCTGGGTTGGCGCGATTCACGAACAGCTTCGCTCCACGAGTGAAGCCAATGACTGCCCCCGAACCTTGCCAGGGATCTTGATCATTCATGAAGGTTACGAAGATCCTCTCTCGTATCCAGAAAAGTATCAGCGAAATCTGACGATCGCTACGGAGCAAATTGACAAAGGGGAAGCATCGCATGGGGCGATGTCAGTCTTGGCCAGTTCAGGTGGTAACAATCGGTCGGAGGAAAACGTGCGACGGTGGCTGCAATGTTTTGAGCACCCTGATGTGCGTCCATCCAACTATGTCGACCGACGGCACGTTGCCGCCGCGGTGCTTTGTGAACTCGGCCACCCAGAATCCGCTCTATCAGTGTTGAGTCGCAATCCGCTCATTCTTTCACTTCAGTTGGCGGTCCTGGCAGACGGACTTCGTGTCACGGGAGAAATCGATGAAGAACGCCTTTGTTTTGTGGAAAAGGTTTTGCGGCACGGGGCGTTTGATCATAATTATCCATTGCCAACTGAGCTCCTGGGGCAGAGTCGTGATGGGATTTTGAGTTACCTAAATCAAATTGTTGAGGAGTGGACTGTGGACGATAATGAAGCTGAAGTTTCTTTTGGTCCGGAAACTCGGTTTGCCAGAAGTGACCGTATTGAGGAAGAGGAATTTGACGGTGACCGCGTGTTGCTGCATATGGATACTCGAAAGGTCATTGTGCTGAACGCGACCGCCGCCGTCATGTGGCAAGCGCTCGCTTGGCGAGTTACGCGTGCGGAGCTACTCGATCTATTGAAGGAAGCTCATCCTGAATCGTCTACAAGTGAGCTGGAAGAATCCCTATCACAAACATTGGCTATCCTTCACAAAGAGAGCTTTCTCGAAATCTGTGAATCAAACAAATAAAGTTGACGCGTTTGTGATTGCTTTGGGCGAGTTTTTCTGGAGCAATCAATGCGATTAACTCCAAGGATTTTGGACCGATCTGAAATTCAATCGGGAGGTCGCGTTCAATGGTATAATGGATCACAGCGATTGGCTTTTCGCGTAAATTAAATAAGTGGAAGCACGATCCGAACGGCGCGCGGGATTCCACGGCGTAGTTTGCAAGCCAGGCAGCCAGCTGAGTGGTGGTGTGACTTTCATGCCGAACGGTGGCTGGGGGCGACCTGTGATCTTCGTGGTTTTCGCTTCTTTTCGGCTTCGCCCGATTTTGCGAACGTGGAACGACAACTCATGCGTGATCACGAAATGAAATTCTTCGCACAAGAAGTTCGATGCTTGAAGGATCACGGCAATGGGTGAGCTGCTCAAAACAACAGTATGTGTCCCTTGTTATGGACCTCATTTCGAACTCGTTGAAGAATTGATTGACGCATATGAAAAGCAGACCGTTCCACCTGATGAACTGGTGATTTCTCTGTCTGAATCGCTGCTTTGTTCCGTGCCGGAAAAATATGACACACCTTTTCCTGTCAAAGTCATTCGCTCCGAGGAACGACGTTTTCCAGGAGAAAATCGGAACGTTGCAGCGGAGCATAGCAGCGGAGATATTTTGATTTTCAACGATGCGGATGATTTGCCATCTCGTGGACGCGTCGAAATCATTCGGCAAGTGTTTGCTTCCCGCCCAAATGCTTTGGGCGTTGTGCATGATTGGGTTGCGAACGTTGACGCAGCAGAGTTTTTCGAGCAATCCAACACGATTACCGTCGAAAAGTTTTCGGTGCGACCTTGGGTCAAGGGGCAAGGAGGGTATGCGAACGGTCCTGTTTCAATTCGTCGGTCGGTGATTGACCATGTTCGGTGGAGTGGGATGCGAAGGGCGCAGGATGTCGAATTCTTTCGGCAGCTGTATTATTTTTGCCGGGCGTCGAAGAAGTACATTGCCTACATCGTTGATCCAATCTATCTTTATCGGAAATCGCTTTCTTCAGAAAGAAGAGACCCGTCGTGAAGTTGCAGCCGGTGAAAAACACGCTCGCCCAGCGGCTCTGCGAGAAGGCCGTTTTTTGGGTTTGGCGTTTGAGATAAAAAAACGATGATTCTTATTGAGAATGGGGGCGTCGAAACAACCGATGAACTTTGCCTTTGAATGGGAAGATTCGGTTGTTTTCCTTTCCGTGAGCGTGCAGCAGTTTGCGGAACGCGTAGGCTTCTACCTGGATATCGTTCCCGTCGCCTGTCGCGTGGCTGGCGAGAGTGATGTCGAAGTTGAAGTTCTAAGTTCCGGCGGTTTTGATGTTTCATTTGCTGGTAGGCAGCGTCACTGCGAAAACTCCCAGGATTGCCTTGTCGCAATCTTGACATTCGTCAGCGCGAGTTTCCTGAGAAAGACTCGCCATCTCGTTTTGCACTCGGGTGCGATCTGTATTGACGATCAGGCTGTCCTCTTCGTTGGAGAGCCACGCGCCGGGAAATCACTTTTCGCGCTGACAGCCTGGTTGGCGGGGATTCCCCTGATCGGAGATGACTGGATTGCGATTGATTGTGAGCAGAGAACGGTGATTCCCTTTCCGAAGACGTTGAAGCCTCGACTAAGCTTCGATTCGCTTACGACGGCCGCCCAAAACCGGATTTCGAAAGATGACTATGTGGAAGGTCGGCTGCACGAGGAGCACCGACTGGTCATTAGTCGAAAAACAGCGGGAATGGTGGGGTACGCCGAAAGGAAGCCCGTCTCCAGGATGTTGTGGCTTGAGCGAACTACAGAGACATCGGCGATCTCGCCACTCAAGAAACAAGAAGCGATCGAGATCCTACTGTCTCAAGTTGTTCCCACCAAATCAGCATCGGTGCTTGCAATACTCGAGGTATTGCAACCTCTTGTTAATTGTGGAGCGTGTCAACGCTTGGCAATTGGTGAGAACGAATCGGCGCAAGCCGTGCATCGCCTTTTGCAGCCGGAATAATGTCATCACGATTGGGAAGGATATCGCCTTGGGTTGTCAGGCGTTGAAAGGGGTTCTCGATTCATCAGCCCAAGTGTTGCGTAGTCTTTAAGGTTGAAGAGGCGGGGAGCTGTTTTGCTGGCTCTTAACTCTCAAGTCAAAGTGGTTTTCCAATTCATGGCAAGCCATTCCCCATTCACCGAGCACATCCCAGGAATCAAGATGAGTTTGAGTGGCAACGGATTCGAGGCCGCGTCCGCCTCGGGCCGCGGCATCAGGGCTGATTTCCCCACGCGCTAACTTTGCGTCGTAGACGAGTTGCCACTGATACCAGACCACGTTATTTGAAGGATATACCTGTTGAAAGGCTTGCCCCCATTTTGAATTGCGGTTGCCGTACCAACGCCCCTTCGAACCTATGAATCTGAAATCTGACATTGTCGAGATACCGCTATAGCCCGGTCGCCCTAAGTACGGGTAGGCCAAGCGTCGGTTGCGCAAGTCCAAGACGCGATGTGCCGCATCAATGCGGGCTTGCAGGTACTGGTCAGGCGTATAACGGGTGGTGTTCGAGTAGTATTTCTGAAGTGATGCGCGACCGCCTCGCTTGTGTTCAAGTAACGCACGTCGAATTTCAGATAGTGAATTGCCCATGCCCGAATGGCAAAAGACGTACATGTTGTAATCGCGAGGCGGATTCTGACGCGATGTCGCCAGCTCTGCTAATCTTGATACGGGAGGCCAGTCGTGATCGATCAACTTGCCATATTTGTTTTTCTGCTCGACGGTCAGGGGGTTCCAAGCCATTAATTTGAAGCTGAGTACCCGTCCCCAGTTCGAACCGTCTGGCAGCCACGCATCGGGCCAACCCGGTTGATATTCCATCAAGAAATTTTCAGACAAGATGTGATGGGAGGGTGTCCAGGCTTCGCTCATCGCACGCCAGTGGCCTAGCACTTGGGGGGCGATTTCCTGTTGACGGACGTGTTCGTGCCAAGCGTAGGCACGACGCAATAAATCCATGTGGGATTCGTTCCCGTCGATCAAATAGAGCCAGATTAGCAGCGGGCCAACACCCCGCGTGAAGGCTCGTGGGTAAGGTAATTCAATTTCATATTGGCGCGCTCGGACTGGCGTGCCATTGTCATGATATTGTTCGCACCAACCGACAACATCTCCCTCGCCCAAGTTGGCCTCCGCGATGAAATCTCCCAAGCGATTTAATTTGGCGATGTATTTCCTGTCGCCAGTCAGATGATACATCATGATCATCATTTGAAAGCATGAGTTCGTGGCGTTGTCATTAAAGGAGACACCGTCTCGGACCCCTGTATGTCCTGATCCTTTTCCGCTGAACGACCATTGATCAGGCCAGCCACCGTTGTTCCGTTGCAATCTGAGCAATAAATCAGCGCATCGACGCGCGGAAGACAGGTATTTTGGGTCGCCGCTCACTTTATGAGCATAGAGCATGATCCAAAATGGTTCGTTGTTGAAACCGTCTTGGATCCGGACGAAATCAGCGCTCAGGTCGCCCCAAGGCCAATGCCCTTGTGCCCATTGAGCTTTGAGGATTACGTCTGCTGACCTTAACGCTGACTTCAAGTAGTTTTGATCGCCGAAGATTTCGTAGCCTCGTAATAGGCCAACGGTGGTTGTTCTGAGGCGTTGGACGTCGGCGCCGACGTATGAGTTGGCGATCTCGATCGCTGCTTGTTGATTCAGCCAATTTCGAACTTCCTCTTCGACTCGTGAAAGCAATTTCGGATCGGCCCACCGCTGGTTTTCACGTTCCTCGATCCTAGCCAACAAAACTTGCAAATCGTCAGTTTTTGTCTTTCGTTCTGAATCCGACAGTTCCTCGTAGTGCGCCGTTTCTCCACCAAACAGGCTGGCCCGTTGTTCCCAGCTCAGTCCTTCCTCTGACAGAGCTGCGTAGGAAAGATCTTTGTAATGTCCCAGTTGCTTGTCAAACGTCAGTTGAGCGGGGCTGTTGGTGGGCACCAGGAAGAGGCCCCACAAGAGGATGTGAGCCCAAGGCGAAAGCTTGTTGAGCTGTAGGTTGAAAATCACGTCGGTTGTTGGAAAGGATCGCTGATGCATCGCGTTGCCCTATTCATTCGCCGAGGATCGTTCGAAGTGCAGCCTGGATGCCATGATCTCAGCTGACTCTCTATCGGAAATCGTTGCCTATCGGAAACCGGAGTTCTCAGGTGTGCATTTCCGATGCTGCGATCCTAATTCTGAATTTTAATGTTTCCCAATCATACTCGGCGCAGGCAGGTCGACTCGTTTTGAACCCCTGATCAACCGTGATTCGTGCGGAAAAAGAAAAAACAAGAAATCATTGGGTGGTTAATTCGCGAATCTCGCACGAGCTCTAGAGACGGGGCGGTTTGTTGAGATAGTCGCCGCCGGCATAAGTGTGAAAAGAGGGTGCGTCTCGGCTGATGCCCTTGAATCGCTGCCAGGAACTTCGGGATTTGCAGCGGATCGATACGATGATTGTGCAATTTGTCATTCTCTTCAGAAAAAGGTAACGAGATGAATCAAATCGTAAAAACTTTGATTGGTATTCTAATTTGCCTGGTCTTTACCGGCCCCCTGTTGTCTGCTCCCCAGGAAAACGGCGAAGAAGACAACGCGAAGCAACAGTCAGGGAGGTCATTCGATGAGCGTATGAAGGAGGCACGTAGGCCCCTGCAATTTATTCTGATCGGGTATATGGACGTCCATGACGGTCAGGAGGAGGAGTACTTGGAGGTCGAAGCTGACTGGAAAAAAATTCACGATGTAATGGCCGCGCAGGGGAAGATCGTTGGTTGGGGCGTGGCGAAAGCCCGTGAAAATAAATTTGGATATGAGTACATCACCTGGACATTGCTCAATTCGCGAGAGGTCTTGGACCGTTTGTATGATATGGATGCGATCAAGAAACAGATGGGCGCAGAGAAGTTTGATGCGCTGATGGAGAAAACGGGTAAGACTCGCACGATTGTTGGTCGCGAGTTATTGTCTCTCGAGGACTACACCGTTGACCAGCTCGAAAAATCCGGAAGGGAATTAGGTGACGACAAGGAACCTCGTGCAGAGGATGTTTCGTTTTCCATGGACTACATGTATCCGGCTGAAGGGAAGGATGCCGAGTATGTTGCCATGGAAAAGGATATTTTTCAGCCTATTAAACAGTATGACGTTGATAACATTCCTCGCTTTCTCGGCTGGAGACTTCAGCAGAAACTCATGTCGAGTGGTAAGACGAATCCTGCACCGTACCGAGTCGTGAATATTTTCCGTCGAGATGTTCCCGAACTGTCTGAAGCCCAACGAGAAAAGATCAACGCAAATGCTCCTAAGCTCCCTGAAGATATGAGCTACGAAAAGGTGATGGAACTACGGAAAATGGAGCCCGTGCGGTTCGACGTTGTTTATCGAACAGATCGAAGTGAGTCCGCAGAAGCCAAGGCATGGGAAGAAATTCAAGGTTCCTGGACCCATACTTATGACGATGGATCTTACCGCGTCAAAATTATCGCACCTTATTCAGAGACGCTGCAGAATTACAACGCTGAGGGTAAATTAGTTCGCGAAGGCACCAGTCCGATGTCGATCGCGGTCAAGGGTGGAATCAAGCATTTCTCGACTCATCATCCCAACGGTACTTGGAATGGAATTTATGAGATGCACGATGGAAAATGGTATGAGCAAATGCGAGGCATTTTTCACAATGTTTCAGGTGAGCCCAATAAGTTCCTGATTTACTCCAAAGGTGATTCCTCCTCGGACGACGATTCGTCGGACAACAAGCAAACATCTGCGGCGCCATCTGATGATGCGACTGCCGATACGGAGTTGAAGTCTTCGAGTCAACCGACAACATCGTCCAGGCGATTCGGCTCTCGATTACGCGATTTGAGAAGTCGACTCAGTCGTGGTCGATAAGTCGACCGCACAAGATGTCCCACGACTGTAGCGAATTGCTTGTCTGTTTGAACTGCAGTTTAGGTGGGGCGATAGTGGCTTGATCCGATTCAGGGCAAGCGAGGTGTAATGCATCGCCCTTGCCTGATTTTTCTTCTTTTCTGTGCTTCGCTTTCAATCCGTTTTGTGCATGAAATGTTTTCTGCCAAGTACAGGGGATGAAAAACGGGAGAGCGAGAATTGGTTTTTGACAACAAATTATTAGGAGCAAAAAGCGTGCGAACGATATTCTATTTCATTCTTCTATTCGCCTGGTTAAATGTTGTTTGTTTCCATCTCCCCGCCGTTGCTGAGGATTCCAACTCCGATGCAGAATTTATCGCTCCTGCTTCGTGGTCCGAATATCTTGACAATACGATTGTCTTGGGGACCTGGGTCGGGCATGGCAAGACAGAGGAAATGTGGGTCGGCATTCCTGCAGGTGTTGAATATACCTCGACCGAAAAGCTGGAGATTGGAGATGAGGGGAGTGAAATTCAGCAGCAGCACTTAATGAAAACCAAGGATGGGAAAGTGTTCTCGACCGGAGGCGGACGTTTCTTTTGGGATGACGAGTCAGACCAAGTGAAGATTACCGTGTACGGGCTTGATAATGGGAGTGATTTTTTTTCCGGAACGTCGACTCTGATTGGAATTGACAAAGCAAACGGCAAGGAAAGATGGAAGCATATCGAGACAAGTCGAGGGGTAACCACCGAATACATCATTGAGCGATCGGCTAAAACCCAGAATGAACGCTCCATGCGATGGCAAAAGGCCGAAGGTGGAAAGCCTTGGACGATTCACAAAACGCGATTGAATCGTTTGGCTGAGGTGACGGATGTTTTCGATATGACCGGCACCTGGGAAATGAAATTGCCAACCGGGGATTCGATGATCATCAAGGGAACACTCGGGCTGGATGGTCGCGCCTTGTTTGCAGAAGAGATACAGCGAAAGGCCGATGGGACTTCAGAGAAAAATGGAACTTTTGTGATGTGCTGGGATCCTGTGAACGAAACGGTAGCTTTTCATGGCTTGGGGGCGAACGGCCTTCGTTGGCAATCCGAAATGCTTTCGTTGACAACGGATAATGATGAGGTGACGATGGTGACTCGCTTTCAAGGGGCGATGGACGGAAATCATGCCAGTGGCATTATGACCCGAGTGATCAAGGGCGATAAGATGACTCAAAAGTTTTCTGATGTGAAGATGGCGAATCGGAAGGATACGCCTGGCTGGGCTAAATTCGCACCGGTTTTTACACGTGTGAGCGACTAGAATTCGCTTGGTGATAATCGCGTTCAAAGCCGCGATCGTCTTTCACGATCGCGGCTTTTCAATTGGGTACTTGTCGCGTACTTAGAAGTTCGATGGTGGAGAGGGGAGTTTCGCCACACAAGAACACCTGGGTAAAGCTAAATTCGACACGCTGGGACAAACCTTTGTGCTCAAGAGCTAATCGCTCAACAGTCGCATCGGTTGCGTTTCTGTTCTGTGGCCGATTTACCTTACGTCCAGGGAAGCAGGTGTCGGCTCGACGCTGCATGCACATGTGTTCTCATGGAGGGCACGTCTACGCCTGTTTAAACAGCGACCCATGCGTTTAAGTAGCAGATCTTTGGTGCGCTGCGACTGAGTCGATGATGGCATCCAGATCCTTGAGCGGCTGGTAATCAATCGCTTCACGGAGACGCGTCAACACTGGCACACGCCTCCGGATGTCTTCAAATGATTCATCGTAGGCATCCGCGTAGCTTGTGAATTCGATCGTAGCAGCAGGATTGACTCTTGCCACCACGCGTTGTGCCAGTTCAAGGATTGACACAGGAACATCACTGCCAATGTTGTACACACGCCCCGCAGCTCCCGACGTGTTCACCAGATTCACAACAGCGGAGATCACGTCATCAACGTGAGCAAAGCAGCGAACCTGAGCTCCATCATCATGGACGATAAGTGAATCGCCTCGTATTGCCGCTTCAACGAATCTTGGCAAGACCATGCCATAAGCACCGGTCTGCCGCGGTCCGACAACGTTAAAGAAGCGACCGATAACGACTGGTAATCCATCATCTTTGTTATGGGCGAGGGCTAGAAACTCATCGATGGCCTTCGAGACCCCGTAGCTCCAACGCGGTCGAGTCGTAGCTCCAAACACAAGATCGTCTTCTTCGGTCCACGTTGCTTTGGGATTCTTTCCATAAACTTCACTGGTGCTGGCAATGAAAGTAGGTACGTAATCTCCTTGGGAAGCTCGCTTTCCGAGACGGTCGAGAATCAGTTGAGTCGGGTAAATGTTCCGTTCAATTGTCTGAATAGGCTGTTTGGCGATCAGAGCAACACCGACCGCAGCGGCAAGATGATAAACACGATCCGCACGTTCCACGACACTGCTGACGAGCTCATCATCCTCGACGGTGCCCTGTATATATTCCAGTCTCTTGTGCCCCATCACTGCCGATAGGTTCTCAGCCTGCCCCGTAGATAGGTCATCGACCACAATCACTCGATGCCCCTGACTCAGGAGCGTCTCAGTAAGATGTGAGCCGATGAAGCCGGCTCCTCCTGTAATCAGGCAGGTTGCGGAAGAATTCACGATGCGGGTGCTCAGGGAAAAAGTGGGTGAACTTCAAACTGGAACAAGGTTCATGATGATTCGCGGAATTATCCCAACCAGATGATGGACGCAATTCGTAGGGTCTGACGACCTACTTTTGGATCGGACGCCGGCTAGGAAGCCCCCAGATAACATCGAGCTTAACGTAACAAACCGCACACTGGTAGTTGATAATTGGCGATCGAATACGTGGGTTTGGGTGAATCACACCAACTAGCGATTTCCAGAACAGGTAACTTACCCGCCGAACTGTGATTTTTTCATGTCGCCGTTCCGATGATGATGTCCGCCATGGCCTTTGCCGACGTTGCCCCCCGGATGCGACGCGCCTTCCGACCAAGATGCGTCGCAACATGAGGACCACGCCGGCGACCAGTAGTGGCGGTTGCGCCATTTCAACCCCCACGAGCGATGAGGGGGGAACGTTGGCCGTTCTTGCATTCGCTGGCTTGGGATGGGTTGCCTTTCGACGACGTCGTTCGTAGGCGCGGCATACCAACCGACCTTCGCACTCCAATCCGCAAGTCGACCGAGCTTGGGCTCTGATCATCGAAGCTCGCACCGCAGGTGACCCGCATTGGTAAGCGGTCTACTGAAACCCACCTTGTGAAATCAGCGTCAGTTTCTGAAATCAAGGTCGGGCAGGTTGCTCACACAAAAGTTGTTGTGGAAGTAGGCGTGTTCCTTCGTTTGGACGAATATGGGAGTCTCAGGTGCTTTTAGTCTCGGATTGAACTGCCGAAGGAGCGAAAGACGGTATGAAGATCTCCGTAAAACCTGAACGCAAGCGATTAGGATAGAAGCTCAAGTTCCAACAACTACGGTGATGACCCTGTGCTTCTGATCAATCTCGAAACGCTAGGTACGCAGACGCCCGATCCTGAAAAGCAGCAGATGGAGTTGACCAATTTCCACGAGGTGATCGCAACTATTTCAAGAGCTAATCGCTCATCAGGAGCATCGGTAACGTTTCTGTTAAGGGGCCGATTTATCCATCACTTGCCGGGTCGGTAACGCAAACGCTGACCCTTCTTTTGAAGTCAACATTCGTTCAGAATCTTTACGATCGTTGGCAGAAAGTCTAGCGACTTTTGGATTACGTAATCGCCCCATAAGCTGGTAGGATGCGTCTGACGTGATGGCACCGATACCCGGGTGAGGGGAGATCAAGTATCGACGGTTTGTGGCAATGCTGGCGTGGGAAATTCGAAGCAAGGGGATTTGATGAAACAGACTTGGAATAGGGCGCATGGCAACACGAGTTGTTCCGATGGGGCCTTGGATGGTGATCGGGATGATGAGCATCCATCAATGATTTCTGGGAGTCTGCACGGCGTTGGTTGGCGGATTCGATTCTTTCGATTGAGGCCGCGGGAGTTAGGGCTTAGTTTGGCGATACTGATGGGTGTCGCTCTCCTTGGCAATTCTTCATTGCGAGGGGGGAAGATTCCCGATTTTACTGCAGGGGATGAGCTTCCTCCGACAGCGACCCACGATTGGAATCTAGGACCCACCGGAGCGCGAGGCTGGATTTACAGCGATGAAATGGAGACCCGCCAAGCAAGGCAAATCTATGTGACGGAAATCGAGCAGGGATCGCCAGCGGATTCCATTCTTCAGATAGGTGATGTTCTGTTGGGAATCGGGCAGACCCCCTTTTCTGATGATCCAAGAAGCGTATTGGGACGAGCGATTGGCCAGGCTGAGGCCAGCGATGGCAAGTTGACGCTGTTGCGTTGGCGCGAGGGTAGAGTGCAGGCGGTGTATCTGAGATTAGCCGTATTGGGCGAATATGCGGAAACGGCTCCTTTTGCCTGTGGAAAGTCGCAACGGGTTTTTGATCGGGGCGTGGAAACACTCGCTAACAAGATGAAGGCCAATCCTACTGCGGGTAATGGAATCGTCCGCTGCTTCAATGCGTTGGCCTTGTTGGCAAGTGGTCGTGAGGATTATTTGCCGTTAGTTCGTCAACAGGTCGAGTGGGCTGCGGAGTACCGTGATCCTCAACGTCGTTCGTTGCATTCGTGGTTTTACGGACCGGTCAATCTTTTGTTAGCGGAGTACATTTTGGCGACGGGGGACCAAACCTTCTTGCCCTCGTTGCGCCGAAGCACGAAAGAAATTGTTGAGGGACAGAGCGCCGTTGGGTCATGGGGGCACAAATTTGTACAGGGAGATGGGCGGCTTACCGGCTACGGGATGATGAATGCCCCCGGGCTTCCATTGACAGTGTCCTTGGTGTTAGCGCGCGAGGCTGGCATCGATGATCCGAAATTGGATGAGGCAATTGACAAAAGTGCTCGGCTGCTTCGATTTTACGTTGGCAAAGGAAGCGTGCCTTACGGAGATCATCATCCTTGGATTCAAACACACGAAGACAACGGTAAAAATGGCATTGCTGCGGTTCTGTACAACCTGCTGGGGGATTGGTCGGCAGCAGAGTACTTCTCGCGGATGAGTGTGGCATCCTATGGGGCGGAACGCGATACCGGACATACGGGAAATTTTTTCAATATGTTGTGGGCGATGCCGGGGGTAGCGTTATCCGGGCCTGAGGCATCTGGAGCTTGGATGAAAGAATTTGGTTGGTATTATGATCTTGCCCGACGATGGGATGGAAGCTTCATTCATCAGGGACCACCAGCAATCAAGTACGACAGTTATCGGCGATGGGATGCTACGGGTGCTTATTTGTTGGCGTTTGCTCAGCCACGTCGAACGATCCATTTGACGGGGAAAAAGTCGAGTCGGGTCCCTCAGGTGACGCGTTCTCAAGCCACCGCATTGATTGCTGATGGTCGCGATTGGAGCCCTTCGATTCGAAAACGCCCGTATGCGACACGGGATACCGATATGTTGTGGCAGGGTCTGACAAGTTGGTCACCGGTTGTACGAGATCGATCGGCGACGGAGTTGGCGCGCAGGGAAGGCGATTGGCTGCCGCGATTGGTAGAAATGCTCGAAGCGGAAGAGCTTGAGACACAGCTTGGCGCGGCCCAGGCCTTGGGCATGATGCGCGGTAAAGCGGCCTCTGCCGTTCCGGCTTTGCAAACCGCTTTACAAAGTGATGATTTGTGGTTGCGCATCCAAGCTGCCGATGCGTTAGCTGCAATTGGTAAACCGGCGCTAGTGGCCGCACCTGAATTGCTGGAAATGTTGACCCGTCAAGATCTTGAAAAGGATCCGCGGTCGATGCAACAGAGGTATCTTTGCTTTGCGCTGTTTGATCGTCGGCAGGGCTTGTTACGCCAATCACTCGAAGATGTCGATTCTGAGTCGTTGCGGACCGCCGTTCGAGCTGGACTGCGGAATGACGACGGACGGGCGCGAGGAGCCGTAGCCTCGGTTTATCGCAATCTGAGTTTTGAGCAATTGAGGCCTTTATTTCCAGCAATTCATGAAGCGATTGCTGAACCCGCACCGAGTGGCATTATGTTTTCCAGTGAGATCCGCATGCGAGGGTTAGAATTGTTCGCCAAGCATCACGTTGCCGAGGGGATCGACTTGTTGGTCGGATATGCTCGAAACCAAAGGAAGCATGGGAGTCAGCGGCGACTGCCGGAGGTGATGAAAATGCTCGTTGGCTATGGCGAACATGCCCAACGTGTAATTCCTGAACTGGAGGCGGTCGCAACGTACTTTGAAACTGAAGAAACAGAATTTCCACGTAAGCTAAGTCGGCAAAAATCCGCTGATATACGCTTAGCGGTTCAGCAAATCAAAGCTTCCACTGCCAAGCCGAAGTTGCTCTTTCTGAACTGATGAGTGCAGCCGAAATGGGTCTGGGTACTGAGGGGAGGCCCTGGGGATTCGCTGACTGTTCGTTGATTTTGTGCACCGTTAGAGCGGGATACAGACTTGCACGACGAAGATCTCGCCACGGAATCTTCTTCAAGTCAACGATGTGTGTCTCTGGATGAAGGCGACTCATGGGGTCCGGGATATTGTCGATCCCCAAGGACGCCGGCGAGCCCAGATGGTGAATTCCAGCAGAAAAGAATCACTTAGTTCGCTTGGGTTTTGCGAAATACCGTATCCCGCGGAATGAGTCGATAGAACGGGAGATTTGAATCATGCGAACGAATTGCGCATCAGCTGCAGAGGTTCTCGAAAACGTCTCACGAATCGATGATTCTTGATTCCAAAAGTTTGCAAGTTCACGTGATAATAGACACCAACTCGTCTGAGCGCCATCGTACCATAGGGTTCCGATTCGCCGCGAACCGTAACGACAGCTTGGGAATAGCCCGCTTTCTCTACTAATTCGGTAGTCAGTTCGTCCAGACGTCCCTCTGGATAGCAAAACGAAGTGACAGGTCGTCCCAAAGCATCTTCGAGAGTTTGCTTAGAATTTTCGATTTCCGAGATCCTCTCTGGCACAGAAAGAGTTGGTAGCAAGCGGTGAGTTGCCGTATGGGAGCCGAATTCAAAGCCATTGTCTTGCATTTCGTGGACTTGTTCCCAACTTAAGACCTCGTTCGCTTCATGCGACTCACCCGCGTCAACGCGTGCTTGGTCCCACCAAAAGATCTTTTTGGTGCCTACGCTGGTAGACACCAAAAAGATGGTGCCACGAAAGTCAAACTCTTTCATGATTGGATATGCGACTTGATAATTGTCAGCATACCCATCGTCAAATGTAAGCACAGCCAATTTGCGACGATCACCTGAGTGTTCTAGTGCCTCGTTCAGAGTTACGATCTGGTAATTGTGTTTCTTCAGCCACTCTAGCTGTGCTCTGAAGTTGTCGGCAGAAACAGCTAAGCTATCCGTTCGCAACAGACTCACGCTATGGTAGGCGAGGATGAGAGGGTGGTTTCCTCGAAGGAAACCGTGTGGCTTACATGCCTGTAGAAACATTTCGAATGCTCTTCCGAGAGTTGCCTTGGGCATACTCAACCTCTCCAATGGCGAAATAGCCAGCCTGGTAATGATCTTCTATTATAGATCTTCAACATGTCGCGCCGGTCGCTTCAGAACCGCTGTAGATGGAAATGCTGGAAAAGTATTCTGGCTGGGAATCGTTAAAGTAGGATTATTCGACAGACGTCATCCGTCATGAGCGACATTTGCCAGGGAGAGCCGCTTCCCCGCAGGACTGGATGAAAACACTTTTGTGGATCGATCGAAAGGAACGGGATCTATCTTCCCCGTGTTTTTGCCGCTTCAACATCACATTAGTGATTGGGAGTGTTCTGCGGGAAGTCATGCGACACCACGGATACGTGCAGATAGATAACCTTCCCGGTGACAACGCAAAACGCCGAGAACCTGTGGCTCTCGGCGTTTCTTTCCCGCGGAAAGATCGTCGGAATGTCGCATCCAAAGATTTGCTGAAACGTCGGCGAGCGAGCAACTCACACGTGTATGCTTAGTTTTTGACGCGTGAAAATTTGTCATGTAATGGGGCGGCTTTTTTTCCGCCGACAAAGAAATTGTCGCTGATTAAGTGGATTTTTTTTCCACCGTCTTCGAACTGCCAGAAACCACTTCCGGTCATTTTTTCCCCATTTTCCAGTGAACCGGTGAGTTTCCAGTTCCATTTTTCTGGAGACTCTTTTGAGATCACAACTCGCCAAGTTCCACCCCCATTTGAGATTCCGTTGCCAACGATTTGTTTTGCTCCCGCATCGTAAACGACCATTTCGGTCTCGATGCCAGTGCCGGCAATTGCGGTACACATCAGACCTTCACCATCGGCAATCATTCTCCCAAACCGGATACCCGTAATGATGTCTCCACGTTTTTCCTTGTGCTCTGGCCAATCGTGAATTAGCTTGATTTCGGCAGTAAAACGGCCCGACATGGCTTTCGCGAATTCGTTGAATTCATCCTTGGTAGATGTCATCTCTTGCGCTGCAACGGAACCTGCAAGGAAAATCGTGGCGATCATTAGACTTTTCATCGAAACGTTCCAATTTAATAAAGTGCGAAAAAGAGTGAGACTGCAATCAGTCGGTTCTCTTGAGTGGAAGTTTGTAAATCTGTTTCGACGTTTTGATTTGCAGCTTGGGTAGGTATCAAAATACATGCGGTTGCCTCTTGATCGACATGAGGAAAGGCGGCTCACAAGATCGAATGCTACGTCGCAAAATCAGACATTCCGAAAGACGTTCGGAATGTCTGATCATGGATCGGGGGATCCAAGGCGACGAAATTCAATCGATATGGCTGGTCCAATCGGGAAATGACAATTGAGATCGCAAGTTGATTCTTTGAGAATTGCAAACCGTCATAGGCGTCGACGGGCTGAGCGAGTTAATCTTGTTTAATTTTTTACGGCTGCGGCCTCTTCTGCCGTCAGGAAAGCGGGGTCGCAGAATATCAGCACGTTTACGACTTTATCGTCTTCCCAGCGAAAATCGATGTGAATCGGAACTCGAATAGGTTTTTTCGTGTTGCGACCTTCGGCTCGGAATGTGGTCCAGGCATTCGACCAGACAGGGGGCTTGGTGAGTCCCTCTTCGGCGAATGTTTTTCCTGACATGCCAATCGCATCGAGTCCAAAGTAATTTGTATGGACATGGTTGGGGCCAAATTCGATTTGTTCGAAGAGAACCTCTCGAATTCTTTTCAACCGATCAATGTAATTCTTCTTACCCTGAATCACCTTGGAATTAACTGCGACTTGAAGATCGTCTGCAAAAAAGTCGTTGACATAATCCATGTCACCTTCAGAAATTGCTTGAAAGTATTGCCTGACCTTTTGCGACGTTTGATCTTTTGTGCGAAGTGTCGACTGTTCGTCGGGCAGGTCGGCCGCCGACACGATGACGGTCATCAGTGTGATCGTTTTCAAAGTGAGTAGAAATCGTGTCATGCTCTTATCCAAGAAAAGGAATGAGGAATTCGGTGGACTCGCGAATCGTGTGACTATTCAGAGATTCGTCGGAATGTTTGCGTGACAACCGTACCGTCGCTAAGCACCTGGCGCCCCTTGGCAAGATCACGATTGATTTGTTTGAGCTCCAGTGTTCCGGTTACAACTTTTCCATTCGCATCACGGTTATGAATCTTTCCCTTGATTCTTTTGGGGGCGACTTCGTCAAAGATGATCTCGGAACATCGCCCTCCTGGCCCGTAACTGTTCGAAACCATCAATTTCCTGCTAGGTTGCCAGCCAACAATCTCGTGCATTTTTGATCCGTCATTGTCTTCCCATTCTCCGATGAGGTAATCCGCATTCGGATAGGGTTGACTCCAATGGACTCGCGATGAAGTTCCTGAACTTCGTTCGATGGACCAATTCCCAATTAGCCATGTCCAGGGGCACCGATTCTTTTTAGCGGCCGTCGATTCGCTGACGCGTTCTACGGTTATGCGACTTGTTGCAGGCTCCTGACTGTCCAGGTCGAATGCCTGTTCGATCACGAATTTGTCTTTGCTTTTTAAAACGTAGTTCGATTCGTGAGTGCCCTGTTCGCCATTCCACAACACCCATTTTCCAAGTCCTTGATTCTTCCATCCGGTAGAGGTTTTTGTCCACACACTTTGTCCGTATCCCCCGTAGCCTCCAAATCCCCGTTCCAAAATCCGTTTGTTCTTGGCATCCCATAAGACGACGGACATGTTCGTCATGCCCTCGGGAGAATTTTTGTTTGGGTTAATTTGCATCCGCCGCACCAAGGCGTTTTGGTCAAGGTCCCATTGCCAAGTGATGGTGCCGCTGGTTTGCTCATTGAAATCCTCACCCGAGAATTTCCATGTTCCAACAAAATAATCAAACGCCTCCAGGTGTTGATGGGTTGAGCCGGGTTCGACTTGAGCAACGAGATTGAGAGCTGAGGCTTGCACAAGACAAAATGCGAGGATTTGTACGCCTGAGAAGTTAGATTTCATTTTTCGATTTTCCATTCAGCAATTAAGACGCGACTTTTGCCAGCTGGAAATTCCATTCTCCGGGGCCGTGACGGCTCCCTGGCAACCTGTGGGCTCGAATCGCAAATAAAAATGGTGAGTAAATTGGCACTGGAGGTGGGGATTTCCATTTCCCAGAACTCAATCTGATAGTGCGAGAAAACTGATAGTGCGAGAAAAGCGGAGGAATTGCCCGATCAAAATTAGGCTGTTTTTTTGCTACGACCCGGGTTGCCTTGAATCTAGGCGGTGATGTGGGTTCGCCTTTCACTGCCAGATGGGGAGAATGGGATACGGAGTGGCGACTGTTTATCTCGTGTGGCTGAAGAAAAACAAGCCTGGAAGCCGTTGGATGACCCTATTTGCTTGCATCATTGGCTGTACAGCAGCGATGGGATTACCCGGAAATCAAGATTGATATTGGTGATGCAACCCAATACGATCACGACTCAAAATTGGCCGCAAAAAACAGATATGGCGGGAGATTTTCAATTGGCAGTGAAAAGATTGACTGGATTGGTAGCGGCAACCTATAGCCCGATGCATGATGACGGGCATGATGACGGCTCTTTGCGTGTTGACCAGATACGGTCGATGGTCGATTACTTGCTGGCGAATGGAGTCTCGGGACTTTATGTCTGCGGCAGCACAGGGGAGGGGATGTCGTTGACGAGCGACGAGCGTCGTGTCGTAGCCGAGGCGTATGTCAAGGCTGCAGCAGGACGGGTTCCCGTGATCGTACAGGTGGGCCACAACAGTATCAGTGAAGCTCGGCAACTTGCCGCGAGTGCGTCCGAAGTTGGCGCCGATATGATTTCGGCAACCTGTCCTTCCTACTTTAAGGTTGGGGGTGTGGAATCGCTCGTCGAATGCATGCGTGAGGTCGCCATGGGGGCGCCGGAATTGCCGTTTTACTATTACCACATCCCAATATTGACCGGCTCTAAGCTCGACATGGTTGAATTTCTGCAGACTGCTGCAGATCGCATTCCCAATCTTGCGGGGCTTAAATTCACTGACACGGCCTTGCATGAATTTCAGCAGTGCCTGGAACTTGAATCTGGTCGCTTCGACGTCTTGTGGGGAGTCGATGAGATGTTGCTCGCTGCTCTCGCGACGGGAGCAAAAGGTGCGATCGGAAGCACCTACAATATTGCCGCACCGTTGTATCGCGATATCATCAACGCCTTTGAGCAGGGAGACATGGCGGAGGCACGTCGGCTTCAGTCTTTATCAGTGAACATGATCAGGACGATTGCTGCCTATCCGTTTCACCCTGCAATGAAGCGTGTATTGCAGATGCTCGGTTTTGAATTCGGCGGATGTCGTTTGCCGCAGCCAGCCATTTCTTCCACTGAGACCGAAGAATTGCGGCAGCGGCTAGAGGCGATCAACGTTATCAAATAGAACTTGGTCGTATCCGATCGACGGTTCTGATTGAAGACACGGAGTTCGCAATCCATTCGGAAGGCTCGCACCCCTCACCGGGAGATGAGTGCCCGGTTTGATATTTGAGTGCCCGGTTTGATATTTGAGTGTTTGCGCCTTTCTAGAGAACTAGGGAGATCGACGAACCACAAGCAACCCAAGAAGACCTGTCAAGAGGATGCCTAGAGTTGACGGTTCAGGCACGAGTGCGCCGGTGCGAGCGCCTTGTTCGAAACCTCCGTCTTGAAAAGCTTTGACAAAGTCGGCGCTTGTGAATCGACGGTCGCCATTCCAGTCGCCTTGCGTCCAGCTTGCCGACTCACCGGTTTCGAATCGCCCCGCTTGGAAAACAGTGACGAAGTCAGATGTGTTGAAAACGCCATCGAGATCCGCATCGCCAAACCAGGTATTGGCAAGACTGACCACCCACTCCTCACGGTCTTGGCCATTCACGAATCCATCGCCTGTCAGGTCAAATGCTAGATTGTTGGTTCGATCGCTAATCTCAATTGCTTGCAAATCCAAATCGGCTGTGTCGAGTTCGCCACTATTGTCGTAGTCCCCCTCGAGGTTATTTGAGGGAGTTACGTCGGAGAGCGATTGGCCAATGCGAATTTCGTCAATGAAGAACTTGGTACCCGAAAAGTTGATTGTGTCAAACTCAGATTGCTCAAGATCCGGTTTATTTGAATCCCAATTGATACTGGAAAGTGGTGGTCGGTCCTCAATGAAATCGTCGAAGGCACTTTCGCTGATTGTGTCACTTTCCAAAAAGCGAACAACGGAAACAATATCCTCACCAGCCGTGTCAGCGTCCCATTCGATTTTTCCCACGACCAGGTTGGCGGGAGCAAATTCACCTTCGTCATCTAATTCCTCCCAAATCATGGTTTGGAAGTCAGAGTCCAGCGCGCCGTTGGAGTCTGGATTGGGCGCGATTTCATCTTGAATGCCGTCGTGCTCACCCAGTTCACCATCCTGGTAACCGCCTGGTGTGTGGTTGTTGACACCATCCTGGAAATAGGCAGGGAATACATCCCCAAAGTTTGCGCGGGTTGGACCACCTCCGCCGCCAATCCCGTTCCCGTCGTTTTCGAGAAACCTGCCGCGGGCATTGTCAGGCGACGGATCGGTGCTGATCATGAATTGCGGCGACTCTTCGTTTCGGTCCCAGCCTCGCACTGAGATAAAGCTGAACCATGTTGTGGTTCCTGAGACAAAGGTTGCCGTCACGTCAGGATGCAACGAAATGGATGCGTCCATCCAACGTCCCGGTTCGCCGCTGAACGGATCTGGATCATCCGTATCATCCGGTCCGGCGAGACCCACGTAGCCGCCCAAGGTTGCCAAGTTATCAACAACACCATCCCAAGGGTTTGGCCCTATTGGATCGTTGGAAGGATTCGCGTCCGAGAGATAGACTCCCGAAATATCTCCCTCCTGATGAACACGCCAGCCGTCTTGAGGAATTGGCCAGCTGTCTTGCAGGTAATCGAAACTGGTCCAACTGCCGACGGTTCCCAACGCACCACTTTGGTCATTCAGATTTCCATCCGCATAGGCGAATGGCTCGTAGACAAGCAGTCCTGCCTGCGCCTTGTGTGACGCATTTCCGCACGCCATTAACAAGCTGAATATGCCAATCCTCCAAACCCATTTGTCGTGTCCCATAAACCGCTTCTCCTAAGATGAAAATTGTGAAAAGGCGAGGCGTGATCTGTTGAGTAACACTGGCAAGCAGTGTTGGCAGTTACCCTAATTTGCGTCGCGAAATGGGCTGCCATTCTACACGTTTTTTTGGCAACCAGATAATAATTACGCGTGCGATACACGAAACTTATTGTGCTAAGAATTTAATCATCGACGCGTTTTCTTCTTGCCCTTGGCGGTTTGCCGGCACGAAGGCTTGACGAACTGTTCTTGATTCAATTAGGGGGAAGATGGCAAATAGCCGCCGAAATCAAGACTGGACTTCTAGCTTGGGGAGCGAACATGAGAGGCAATGATCTTAAATGCCGATTGCCGTGGAACGTTTGAGGGCGACGAGAGACAGCATTTTTTTTCTTCGCTGAGAATCCGATCACTGTCATGGCAGATTCGGATTATGGGGTGACGCAGTTTGATAAACTGTATCGTTTTCGAGGCGCTAATTTAGAGCGAATGTGCTGTCGACGCTTCGATCGGCCACAATGAAAAAACGACTTTCAAGCGATCGAACACTTGTTATTCAGAATGGGTTGGTGGTTGTCGACGCAGGAATGCGATCATTCGTTCCCACGCCATTTGGCAGCCCTCGAGTTCAAAGAACTGCATAAATCCGTGCGGCATATTGTCCATGATTTGGAACTCATGATTGATGTTTGCTTGTTTTAGCTTTACCGCTAAAGCTGCCGATTCGCCACCGACCAATTGGTCTGCACTCCCTTCCAGCAAAAAACAGGCTGGTGTTGACGGTGGAAATTGGTTCAGTAGTGGGCTGACTAGCGGATCGGACAATCCTGCTTGTCCAGCATAATTGTTGACCTGTTCAATCACCCCTGGTTGATAATCCGATCGCTCGATGGTGGCAGCCAAATCGTAAGCGCCATAGAACAATAGCAGTGATGACAATTGCTTGCGGATTGATTCCGGACTGCGGATGGCTGTGGCAAAGGCCAAATTTGCACCGGCCGAGTCACCACCGATTGATATGCGGTGACGGTCGGCGCCATAGGTTGCTGCGCTGTTGATTATCCAATCGAGGGCTTGGGAGATGTCGTCAAGCGCAGAGGGAAAAGGATGTTCCGGTGCTAAACGGTAATTGGGTGTGATCGCAAGAACCCCATGTGCGGCAAAAGTCATGCTGACCTTTCGGAAGCTTTTGGCACTACCAAATGCCCAGCCACCACCATGTAGATACAACACGATCGGGAAAGGGGGTGTTCCAAGCGGGCCCGCAATGTCGGCATGCAATTCAGGTGTTAAGTTGACCTGCTCGTGATATTCGCCGATCTGAGGTAAATCGTGATTGAGGAAATTTTCGGCGTAACGTTCCCAAGCCTCCGTTGATTCTTGGAGCGTTGCGGGTGGATCCCAAATCGGAATGTTACGCAGCCGATCAAGATCCGTTTCAGCCATTGTGTCAGTCACCTTTCAGGTAAATCACTTATTTGCAACGCATTTATTAGAACGGCATTGAATCATTATTTGCATGCAATGTCCACTCGTATGCCGCTTTGGTTGGTCGTGCGTATCTATTTAACTTGCTCCGCCTGATGCCCCATTGTGTATCGATTAAGCCGAATGACACAGCTTGGTGATGAGTAACTCGGAGTGGTGCAGTTGTTGATTTTATTATTCAGTAGAAGCGATCACCGCGCACTTGCTTGTCCTTTGGCGGAGCCTGGTTGCTTTGGGCGGCTGGTCCGTTTTAAGGACTTGCAGTATTTTTTCCGGATTGGCGAGTGAATGAATTTGTGGCAAACACTCTGAACCATTGCGGGAAACGCAATGACGGGGTTCAATAACAATAAAAGAGAATCAATCGATTCACGACAGCCCATGATTTGAAGGCCGTAGAAAAATACATGCGATCTTTTCGCCTTTCAACAGCTCTGCTCCTGATCACGATCGTTGCCCTGATTTTCGCCACTTTTGTTGCCTGGCGGCAAGTCGCTTTATCGAAAGATGAGTTGTCGCAGATTCATCGTCGTTTCGGAATCATTCGTGTCGCGGATTCAAACAAGACTTATGTGCGTCGATTCGTGAGTGAAGACTATCGGGTTGATACTCCGTTGAGTGGGCAAACGGAGTCGTTCCGTATTTTTCCGGCTGATGAAACTCGCTATGTATTGCATCTCAGCGAAGTGGCTGATTGCAAATTCGCATATCCGAGCATTGCAGGGCTTGTGCCAACAAAAACGATTCCGCTTGATTCTTGGCGACCAGGTGCGGTGGTTTCCTGTCAGGTAAGTCGCGAAGCAGGCGTGCCTCGCGTGTTGATTTCTGCTGATGGAAAACTTGTTGTCGATTATGAAACAACCGCCCGATTTTCGGACGTTGCCAGTACCACATGGGCCTGGCCAGAGATGGGCATGGGAACACAACAGGAATTTTCGCCGGACCAGTCAATTCGTCTTTTGTGGTGGTATGCCGATAACTCGAAACGCGGATTCATGTTTTGGCTAGAGCCCTATCAAGTCTGGCAAGAACGAGGAAAGGATCGAAAGTCAGATATTCCCAGCGAGGATGACCTGAAGGCAGCCATCGCCTCCTCAACCCGAATAATTTGGTTTGGCCGCTGTTAACTTGCATTCGATGATTGGTCTTAACTACTCTTTCCCCTTCACGGTTTTCGCCGCTTGGATGGCATTCTTGATCTTCAATTGTTGAGCTGAATTCAAGCGATCAAATGGTTGATTGAAGAACACTTGTGAATAAAGCACTTCTGCGGATTGCTGATCGTCAGATTCGAGCTGGTAGGCGAAATAGGGTTCCTGATCCAGACCGTATAGTTGGCAGCGTATCACGCCCGTGTCCGCGGCGTGATCGGCGAAAATCGTGGGAATGTTGTCGGTGTCTTTCCTCGATAGGATTTCTCCAGATTTCGCGTTGAAGAGTGTTTTCCCCAATTCGAAACTGCTATCTGTCGAGACGGTCAAGTGTTCCGCGTGAGCTTCCTTGACATCGCCCTTGATGCTGAAGGTTCCATTGATCTTCGCCGGCAGGAGTCCGTGCTTCCAGTCAAAGTAGTCTGTGGGCGTAAACTCATGGAAGGTGGCTGTTAAATCAAGTTTGTTCTCCTGGGTGCGAACCATTTTTCCATCGAAGAGGCTTGCATGTTGAAGAACGTCTCCTCCCTTCAGGAAACACAAGTCGATATTGAATGAGATGTCCGAAAGAATCGAGTCGTGCATGCCCGCATGCACCGTTCCGCTGAAATTATGCGAGTCCAAAGCGTCGGGATGATCGGCAAATCGTTGGCTAGGACCATCTCGGAATTCGAGAAAGTCGGCGGCAATCGTCACAGAGCCGAGGCTGGTCAGATGACTGCCCTGGTATTTCAGATCCTTGACTGAGATTTCGCTGATTGTCGCTTCAACCCCGCTGACAGAATCCAAAAACTTGATTTTCGTTAAGCTCAGTAATTCAATCTCTACTTCCTGCAACTGATTCGTTTCAGTCGCCGGCAAGTGGCCCAAGTCGTCGATCGGAGTATTCTCGTCACTCAACACATCGCTGCTCGTCCACGCGTCAGTGTAGACTTCTCCGCTGGTCACAGAAAACTGATTGATGACTAAAATTTGTGTTTCCACCAGATCAGAGATGCCATTGAATTCGAACTTGATGCCATCTAGATGAGACCAGTTGTTTCGCTTGTCCTTGAATGCGATTCGCTCGATTTGGAAGCCGGATTCTGTTGAGCCAGACAACTGGGTCAACTGGAAATCTTCGCTCGTGACGATCAGACCCGCAATTTCCACGAGGCCAATATTCTGTAGTTTGTCGTCCTCGTAGTGGAAATCCTTGATTGCGAATTTTCCCAGATCTGACTCATCACCACTGACCGTCTCGATAAACTTGAGATTGGAGACTTGGATGAGGTCGACTCGCACTTCCTTTAGCAACTTATCGCTTGTTTTTGCACTTGGATCTGTATCTCGTGACGGATCATGGTCGTCATGAGTCACTGGTGAGTTATTTTGGTGGGGCTGTTTTTTATTGGAACGCGTGTAATAAACAATGCCTTTTGTCACGCTCAGCTGGTCGATGATAAATCGCTGCTCTGAAATCAAATCCCAGACGCCGTTGAATTTAAAATCGATGTTTTCCAATGTCGACCACTTTTGCTTGTCGCTCGGATTTTTGCCCTGTGCTGCGGCTGTTTGATCCTGATTGGTTCGGAATCGTAGTTGGTCGATGTGAAAGCCGCTGGAGATCGTGCCGGCTAATCCTTCTACCTGAACATCACCACTGCTCTCGATCACTTTCTCAAGTTCTGACAGCGGATAGGAGAAGTGTGGAACACCGCGTAATAGAGACCACCGCAGGAAGCAAAGACGGCTAGGAAGCAGCAGCCAATAAAGGCGAGCGCAATCGTGAGGCAACTGCATCCCTTTCGCTCTTCTTGATCGGATTGCGGTTCCACTGGGAAGCTTTGTATAAATTCGTTACGGTCATCCGAGTTCATGGGACAGCTCATCCTTTTTTTGAAGCTTGGAATGTTTTCATGCTTTCGCAAGCCGAACAAACTTTTGAGGGAGCACGCGTTGCCGCTCATCCACAGAGAGCCGCTGCAGTTTACCATGAATTAGCCGGCTCACACCCCGGGGTGGGGCGTCGATTCGATTACGGCTGATCCAGATGTCTGGGGCGATAGATGTCTGGGTCGAATGGTGCCCTGGTGGTGAGCTTTTCGTTGTCGAAATGTGGGGTGAGACTCAACATGCTTTTGCCAATTAACTCGCAGAGATACGATTGTTTTCCGAGTCGCGATGCAGATGCTCGATCGAAAAGTGCCGAGCGGTGCGCTGGGTTCACGCGAAGTTCGATGAGTACGCTTCACGATGACTTCTTGTCAAATGATCGTGGAACAACAGGCAGCAAGACGAGAGTTACTGGATATGGGAGATCGGGGGCGCCTGCCGACCAACTGCAGGGTGTTGGTCGGCAAAACATTGGCGGAGTTGGCTGTTCGCAAAATGCGCGGATCGTGTTTCCACACCAGCCGGCATTTTTCGCCGATTACTTGAAGGGGCGGAGATTGCTAAGAGCTTCTTCGTAACCCCAAAGCTCAGTCTCGACGACTGCATTTTCTTGCATGACTTCGTTATGCTCCTGCAGAAATTGCTTCCACGCACCTTTGCCGTGTGTCTTTTCGTAGGCTGCGCGAGTCGCATTGCCACCCGGAACATCCGCCAGATTATCGAAACCGGTCGTTTCGGCGTAGATCATGAAATCTCCGCCATCGTCAAGACGTCCAATGGAGAAATTGATGGGGGCACCTGTGCTTTCCATCGCAGTAATCAGTTTTTTGTAATGGGCTTCGAGCTTTCGGTACATCCCTGGCTTCATCCGCCAGCGTCGATGTTGCATGAATTTTGTGGGACCGGAAGGGTCCGCTCCCTGATAGGCGAGACCTTGAATGGGACGCCAGAACTGGACATTGCCTACCTTTGCCTCCAAGGGTTGGATGTGCTCGGTCCAATAGACAGCTTCAGGGTCGTTTGGATTTGGATTCAGCCCCTGCGACCCATGGATGGGGTTGCTGAGGAGTTCGCGTGTGCTGATGAACCCACGAGCAAACTGATTTGTGCGGGGACCTGAGAGGATCTTCCATGTGCCCCACTGGCTTGCATCCTCGCTCGAGTTGAATTTTGCCTGCTTTTCCTCCACGGCTTTGGTCCATGCGGGTACGTTTTCTCGATCCACTTCAATGAAACGGATCACGTACACGGCGTCTGGCGTCTCCTTGGCCGAACTATTGACAGACGCATTTTCCTGTCCGTTGGCCACCGGGCTTAGGCCCGTTACCAGCAAGCCCAGGCAAAGCATGAGTCGGCTGACTAATCTTGTTGGGCAATGGTACGGCTGAAATTGTATCGACGACATTTTGTCTCAACTCCTTTGTGGGGCGGTTGTGAAATAAGGGACCTATTTCGATTGCTTGTCATCGTCTCAGTGCGAAAATCAGAGCAATAATACCTCAGATATTGTCAAACAAAGTCTGTTGAGAGGGGCCATCCTCTTTTGGGAGTCTTCCGTTGCCCGTTGGTATTGCCGATCAGCCTGTTGGTCGGACCTACGATGAAAGACCGACGTTTTTACTGAATGGCTTGGCTGAATGCCGCGTTTTTGGCTCGTTGCAGATCATTCGTCAAAAACGGCCTGTCACCCGCCGGCAAGTTGTCTGAACGTTGATGGGTGAGGGGCAACATGGGTCTCCAATTTGACTTTTCACGGCGCTGTACCGAGAGGGCGGGTCCGAAAGATTTTGGGATTTCGGTCTTGGAAGTGATGCATGCAGATGTTGCTGAGATGGTTGTACGGTAGGTTAAGAAGGGGAAGTCAAGATGATGCAGGTTGGAGGCGCCTTCTTATTCAAGTCCGATGCAAAAGGTGACGAGTAGCCTAGATGACAGGTCACTTTGAAGATCGATGATGAGCCGAGACGTAGGAGGAGACAGAAGATGCGACAATGGAAGAATCGTATTGCCCTGTTTGTATTTGGAAGTTTGATCGGGTCTTCCGTCGGAATGGGTGCTGATGATTATGATCCGCCTCGCGTGACCGTGTATGGTACGGCCACGAAGGAGGTTGTGCCGGATATCATGAACTGGCAGTTATCGGTGCAAAATAAAGAGGCTACCGTTGAGAAGGTTGCGGAGGCACACACCCAATCGGTCCAAGCAGTTCTTGACTTTCTCAAGCGAGAACAAGTGCCGGCAGATTGCGTTCAGACATCTGAGATGAGATTCGGCGAGAACTGGATCTACCAGGATCGCAACAAAAAAAGAGATGGTTATGTGGCTTCGACGAATGTGTCATTTAAGCTTCATGATTTGCAGAAGTACCAGCAATTGTGGGGCGGAATCTCACGACTGCCTGATGTTTCGTTGAACGGTGTTCAGTTAGACACTTCGAAGCGAATTGAGCATCGGGATGAGACGAGAAAGAAGGCACTTTTGGCTGCCAGAAAAAAGGCCAGCGCGCTTGCCGAGACGCTCGGGTCGGCGATTGGTAAACCGCTGCTTATTGAGGAAGAGTTGAACAGTTTTCCCATGGGGTTGGCCGCGAACAGCAACATGCTTTATCGTAACCAGGAGGATTCCGAAAACAGCGGAAGCTCGTTAGCTCCGGGGACGATTCCAATTCGAATGCGAGTGAGGGTCTCGTTTCTATTGGAGAAAGATACACCCTGATCGAAGGTCGAACCGGCAGAAGGTACATTTGCTGCGAATGATCATCCAGAGAGGGTGTACACCGAAAATCTGCCTGTGACGCGGCCGACGTTGGTAGACCTTGCGAACCGCGAGGCTTACCGGACGAGAAATCTGTGAGCTCAACCGACCTCTTTATCTGCCTTTCGTCGACGCCGGATAGCTGCGGCGCCAAGAGCGAGCGTTTCAATTCCGCCCCAGATTGCCAGGGAAGCGGGTTCAGGGACCGTTTCTGCTGTGGCGCCGGCGGCAATCGGATTTCCCGTATCATCCCAACCCCAGCCGGTGATGGTGATATAAGAAAGTGGGTATTCTACATTTGCATCGAATGACACCCAGCCGTTATCGCCGTCCGATGCATCGCTGCTGGCGTTATTATTGAACTGGAAGAGCAGATACCAAGTTTTTCCCGTGTTCTTTCTTATTGGCCCGTTGCGAAAGTTGCCTGCTTGAATGGCATCCGTTAGCAGGGCATCCGTTAGCAGGGCACTGTGCATCCGGGCGTCATGATTTGACTCGCATGGTGGATCTCAGCGGTCCAATATTTCGTGACAAGATTTCGTCGATCTTGGAGTTTCTTGAGAGATTCCACCTGAGGGCCAGACGGGGCGTGTGTTCTTGACGCCATCAAGAAAAGGTATTCTCCACAGTGGTAAGATGGAATGGTAAGTCGAAGATTGGCGATAGTTCCTAGGTTCAGTTCTATCCGTTGGCGTATTTTGTCAATGAAATCGTTGTCGAGTAGTGAGCCGGCCTGAACAGCACAAACGCCATTAGGTTTGAGGGCATGATTTACGGTTGAGTAAAATTCTTCTTCGAAGAGCACCGTGGACGGTCCAATCGCGTCATTACAATCGATAATTGCAACATCGAATGCGTTCTCATATTCTCGTAGAGCTTGGCTGGCGTCTTCGTAACGCAGTTTGACGCGAGGGTCTGAAAAAGCGCCTTGGCTGAGACTTGGTAAATGTTCGGCAGCAAGCCGGACAAATTCTTCGTCAATGTCGATCATGACAACTTCTGCTGGATTGTGCTGAAGAACCTCACGCAGTGTTCCGCCGTCGCCTCCACCAATAATCAGAACCCGTTGGGGATTGGGGTGGGTCAACATCGGCGGATGGACGAGCATCTCATGGTAAATGTGTTCATCAAAGGTCGATAGCTGCACGATTCCATCGAGCACTAGTACTCTTCCATACACGGGATTTTCAAAGATGAGACATTCTTGAAATTGTGTGCGGGTGTGGCAGAGCAATTCGGTGATCCGCAGGCCGTGATTGACATTCCCATGGCGTTGTCCGGGAACCGTTCCCTCAATGAACCACTTAGATTGGTTGTCGTCGATGATGTTGCAAGTTTGCACGAGGGGCTCCAAGAGATAACGTTGGGATTAGGCCAGCCAGCTACTTGGTGGAATGAAATCGTATAAGGTTTGTTGGTAGTCTACAAACAGCTCTTCACCGGCCTTGATGGGGCGAATTACCTGGGAGGGTACCGTCCAAATTGGCTTGTTGAATTGATGAAATTCGAGGGTCGCGTTTTGCCAATCTAAGAACGTGTTTGGATGGCTAGAATGATTCATCAGGCCTTCATAGTCGAAAACGACCACTCCCATTTGGTAGGCGTCGGTGATGCTGTTGAGCGTTTGGGCAGGTGTGGGATTATCGAGCTCAAAATGCTTTGCGATCGCGTCGCGGATCCGTTTCGGCAAATTCTTGACAAAAACCTCGTCCAATTCATATCCCAATGAATCGGCGTCGTGAACGCTTTGGCCAAGGTCGGTTTCGATGATTAGTTCTGTGTCCCACTCGAATTGTTCTCCTGTTGGTAGATGGATGATTTCACCAGGGGAAAAGTCGTGAGAGGCGAACAAGCCAAGGCCGCGATTCGGTGAGTGCCCCAGGGTCATGCCTTTGGGTAAAGTACTTTTGCGGAGATCAATCGTCCTTGATTTGACCCGTCGATGGTCCATCGCTTCAATTCTTTGTGTTTCGGACGATCCGCGTTTAATCTCGAGGACTTGGCTTTGTTTGGCACGTAATCCATCACGCAATTGCTGTTCAATAAGACGATATTCCCCATCGCACGCGATCTGGACATCGCTTGAGGCATAGGCATGTTCGGGCCAGGTGTGGATGGTGAATTGTGCTTTGGGTGTTAGCAAATAGCCGGTTATTCCGCTCGGACGGAAACGATGGAAAACACGGTCGATCGCCGTTTCACCAATTGCCCTTGCTGACTTTTGCAGAAGAGAATCAAGGGCCGTTTGGTCGTTAAGGATGAGAGTATCGCAGTCCCAACATTCCATGATCAGATGGCTGCTGCGGAGGAACAATTCTGGTGTTGTTTTTTTTATCATAGAGTCACGATGTGGGATTTTAGTTTGCTTGCCCTGACGAAGAGCCAGATTTGGTCTTGAAATGAGGGGATGACATCTTGTGTCGTTTCCACATTCTCAAATCTTTTCGAAATGGCGGCGAGAATGGGTTCTTGTTCACGGTTGTCAGCGAACTTGGTGAGTTCGGCATGCGTGCCGAGGATGCCATCCTCTGTCAGCACATGGCTCATTAGGCTTATCTGGTCATCGAGTGTGTAGTTGGCGAGCGGAGTGTCCGGAAGGTCCGATAGCACCAAATCAAATCGTTCTGTGCAATTGGCGAGGTATTTGAACGCGTCTTCGAAACGCAATTCGGCCCGAGGGTCCTTGTGCGATTCAGCAACGATCTCCGGGAAGTGCTTACGACAGAAATTAACGACCTCGCGATCCAGTTCCACCATCACAACACGTTCGACTGGATGAGTTAGAACTTCGCGAAGCACGCCGCAATCACCACCGCCTAAAATGAGCACTCGTTTTGCGTTGGCATTCATCGCATGAGACACTAAGCCGCGGCTGAAAAGCTGCTCATCTCGCTCGCCAATTTGTATTTCGTCGCCAAGTAGAAGAGCACGCCCATAAATCGGATGTTCTGACAACGTGATCCTCTGGTAAGGTGATTTTTGTCTGGCGATTTCTCGACTAAACAGATAGCCGCTATCAGAAGGGAAGAAGAAGGTGGGTTCACGTTCCGGTATTGTCTGGACTCGGCTTGTGACGCAACGACCGGTTGAAGATACGTTCTCGCAGAAACGAACGGCAGCTTCTGCGTCTCCCGTTACTTGCACCATGATCGCAACACTGTCGGCGCTGACTCGCATGTCGATCTTTGCGTCGCAGGTGTCCAGTGAAACCAACATGCGATCGTGGGAGAGTCTTCGAAAGACAATGTTCGGATTCGTCAGCAACGGCAAGGCCGCCGTCAGAAGGCGACACCGGATCGCTTTTTCAGTGGGCGAGATGATCGTGTCTTGCCAATGTAATTCCACCAGAAACCAATCTGGCTCAAAGTTGAAATCGGGTCGTGACAGAATCAGACGTTTCGACTCAACGGCTTGGCGTGGTTCCGAAGACAACTTGATGTTCATTGGATCCAATCGCTTGGCGGAATATATCCAGGTATCTCGCGGTAGTCCCAAAATAGTTCATCGCCGGGTTGAATCGTGCGAGTGGCGAATTGTCGGGTGAGAAAAACGGGAGATCCATCCTGAAAGGAAAGCCCTTCGGGCAACCATTCCATCGTTGTATTTGCCTTGCAGGAATGGTTCATTAATCCGTCGAAGCCTGAGACCAACACTTCATGCTGACGTTTGTGGGTGATGTGCTCTCGGAGGATAATGGAAGAGGGTTTGCTAAGCTTGTAGTGCCGCGCAAGCAAGGCAAGAAGTTCCGGTGGGAATGTCTCCAATTCCGCGATCGTTAATTCGCAACCAAGCTCGTCAGCGCTAAGGACTGACTCACCTGCATCCGTTTGCATGATGAAATGAGTGTCCAAGCTCGCCAATTCGACTTGATTTTCATAGATGGTTTCTCCTGGCGCAAGAGTTTTCGAGGCGAATAGGCCGAGTCCGCGACCAGGAGATCGATCGACGTATAACGTCTTTGGTAAATGGGATTTTCGACAATCCACGGCAACTCGTGTGATCGGTCGATGCCCTAAAATTCG
This sequence comes from Pirellulaceae bacterium, assembly GCA_029243025.1. NCBI lineage: Bacteria > Pseudomonadati > Planctomycetota > Planctomycetia > Pirellulales > Pirellulaceae > Pirellulaceae bacterium. Next base: position 151,689 of record JAQWSU010000053.1, read on the forward strand.
CGCAGAACGATCTGCAGATAATCCTCGTTCTAATTCGACGATCTCTGTGTCGCTTGGATGAAGCGCGTTGGTTAACGTCTGAACTGCCGCATGAGGATCACAGTCGCCACACGTGTAAATGTCAGCGACCACTTGATTAGAATCGGGGATGGTGTAAACGGACATATGTGATTCTTGAAGGATGGCAAGAATTCGAATTCCGTTGGGAGTCTGACGATATGATTTCATCTTGACGATCAATGCACCGGCGGCCGCGATTGCTTCGTTCAGCAAAGGTTCCATGCTGTCGATGTGATCAAGAAATCCAACATTGCAGCCGGACATGTCGATGAGTAAATGGGTTCCTGATGTGTTCATGATTTTCGGCGAATTACTGACGAGATGTCCTTGGGGGGGGGACTGAACCGTAAGTTACAGCAATCAAGTGACACTTATTGAATGCCGTTCAGGCACACAATGGTTCTGAATCAACTTTCATCGTGCAAAATGAACAAATCGCATTTTCTGGGCATCGAGTCGCGCGATTTTTAACGGGCGGGATACTGGCTCGCTTGAGGGAAGTTTAGCATGAGTGTGTCGGGTGGCCACCAGGATTCGTTTTTCTAGCTGGCTGGAGAATGTGTTGAAATCGAACCAATTGGAATGTTCGTTAGTATCCAGGGTGCTGTCCTTGCACTTACTGTTCTTAGAATGACCCTGGTTCGCCGTATCGCGTTTGGTGAACACACTTGGTCGGTGGACGCTTTAAACGTCAAGGAAAGAATCTAGGCCGGACGCGAGGAAGTGCATCTCATCAACGTATTGCTGATTGCCGTGTCCTCCACCTTCCGTCTTGTTGACATCAATCAAGTAGTATTCGCCTGCGTGCTGGACATAATCGAACCGACCAAAATCAATGTTCAGTGATTTGCGCCATTGCCTTACTACGTCCGGGACAGTGGTAGAGAGGTCCTCTGTTTCGCAATTGCCAAACTTGACGATGGGGTCGGGAGCGCCAATTCGACCACAGAGTTCCTTGTCACCAAAAAAACAGTAGTAGTTTGTATGGAACAGCCCCTCCTCGTAATCCGGCAAGAATCGTTCAACGATCAGTTGGTCATTCTGCCAGACACCGCGCGGAACATTCGCGATGCTCTCGAAGATGGGGTATCTCAGAGGATTCAATGAAAAAGTTTTCTTCCAGCGGTTTGATTCATTATTTGGTAGCAGCTTATTAAACACTGACATGAATCGGTGAATGGCAGAGGATATGAACTTATGAGAGGAGAATGTCTTCCAGTCGTATTTGGCTGTCATCTTGTTGGGCATCACGCTATTCGGTATTGCTCTCATATTTGAGCATTGATGGATCTTTGTTTTCCAGCTGAATTTTCGATGCAAAACATGTTCTGGCCATCCACCGTAGTTTGCGTTGGTCTTTATAATTACCGGGCCCTTGTAATTGTCCGTCGGAGACAGCAGCAATTGGCTGAAACTTCGACGTGAAATATCTAATGCCCTCCCGTTGACGACTTTCGGATACCCTTTTTGAAGTGACCTGTATTCGGATGGAACGTCTGTCTTGTCGACATGCAGAATAATTGCGTCTGCAGCTGGGAGTGAATTTGGGCCGACATGATCGATAACTTTGTAGCCATTGGATCTCCAATAGCGAGCATACAGGTCAATCGCGTAGTACATCGGCTTGCTCGGTCGGTCGCGAACGATGACGATTGTTTTCATATTGCTACACGGATTGACTTGGCAAAGGTTTCGAGAAGTGTCTCAGACGGGGCGATGGAAACGGTTGGTCCCATAAGGAAATGTAAAATATGATTAGCGAGGATTTCTGCCTTTTGCCCTTTTTCTTTGTCTTCTATCGTAGATCGACCGGTTGGTCTGTTGATTCGCGACCGGTGGTATAGCTTTTAGGGCTGATGTCGATAAATACGGGGTTGTGAGTATCGAGCTCGATTATGGTTAAATGTACTTCAATTAATTACTCGGGAGCAGTTTTCCATTGAAGGTGGACCCTGCGAGTGATTTGTATTCCGATCAGCCATTGCTCGTCGTCGCGGGGGGCGCTCGCTGTGTCGAAATGATTTTCTTGACAACGTCATGGCGTGTCCAATTGATGAACCGATTCAGTCTTGAGCAACAACCGACCCCCGAGGAGCAGCAGGATCTGCCCGCCTTGTCGATCGTATTGGCGACACCCGATGATTTTGCGTCGATAGAAAAAACGATCAGCTATCTGCTGCGACAAACCGTGATTGCGCAGCTTGAACTCGTGATTGTCGCACGATCGGTTGAACGGTTGGGGGTGAAGCCGGATTGCCTATCGGCATTTGCATCTTTTCAAGTCATTGAGATTGGACCTTTCGATGCGATTGGTCATGCCAATGCGGAAGGGGTGCGTCACGCGAGATCGCCTTGGGTTGTGTTGGCTGAGGACCATTGTTTTCCCGAAGCTGAATGGGCGGAGCAATTTCTGGCAGTTCAGGATGGAGCTTGGGTGGCGATCGGTCCAGGTATAAAAAATGCGAATCCTGGTACGAAAATTAGTTGGGCAGATCTTTTTATTGGATATGGGGTATGGCTGTTGCCAACGTCGTCACGAGAAGTTGATTTTCTTCCAGGCCACAATAGCTGCTACCGCCGGGACGTGCTCTTGGATTATGGCGATCAGCTCGACGAAATGTTGCAAGCAGAGACGGTGTTGCATTGGGATTTGCGCGGCAAAGGATTTCGGTTGTTTCTTAATAGCGCCTGTGTGGTTGCACACACCAACTTTTCGCTCTGGTCTGCCTGGCTAAAGGCAATGCTCTACCACGGACGTGTTTTCGCGAGCAGTCGTTCAGAAGAGATGACGTTGGCGAGACGATCGCTTTACGTTTTCGGATCACCCCTGATACCGCTGGTGAGAGCGTTCAAGATTTGGGGTGCATTGACGAACTGGGAGCTGCGACGAAGGTATCTCAACTGCTTCTCGATCTTGCTCGTTGGGTTGACTGTCAACGGGTTCGGCGAATTGCTCGGTTATGCGTTTGGCCCAGGTCGGGCGCCTGAATTGGTTGGCCAATATGAGTTTCACCGAGCTCAACATATTTGCGAACAAGATCGCGGGGAGCTGTTTGATGACTGATTCTACCGGAAGCCCATCACGCGTTCGGATCGGCTTTGTGGGTGCTGGTAATGCAACTCGAAATCTTCATTTGCGCGCACTTCAGAATGTAGCGGATCTGGAAGTCGTTGCGATCGCCGATCCCGATCCTGAGGCGCTCGGATTGGCTTTGCAGCAATGTCAAACAGCGCGAGGCGTGAAAGATTATCAAGCGATGTTGGCCTCTGCTGAGGTGGATGCGATCGCAATCTGTGTGCCTGTTCGAGATCATGCGGAAATCGCCCTGGCAGCGATGGATGCGGGAAAGCATCTCTTTATTGAAAAACCGCTGGCTATGACGATCCAGGAGTGTGATCAAATGATCGCAAGGGGCGCCAATTTGCCGCTTACGATACAAGTTGGCTTCAACACACGCTGGCATCGTTTGGCCCGGAGAGCCAGGAAGCTAATCGAGCAGGGTGAAATTGGTAAGTTAGATGTTCTCCGCAGCATTTTGGTTTCGATGCACAACGAAATGTCGGGATGGCGGAAAAAGCGAGCGACCGGTGGAGGGGCCATTCTTGAAATGGGCGTTCATCATTTTGATTTGTGGCGCTTCTTAACAGGGCTTGAAGTGGAAGAGGTCTCGGCGCAAATTCGAACTGGAAGCTGGGAAGATGAGTCGGCCACTGTTTCTGCACGCTTAACCAACGGGGTGTTGGCCACTCTGACGTTGGCTGTAAAAACATCACAAAACAATGCTCTTGAACTCTACGGAGACAAGGGGTCGTTGAATTTGGCCTTTTATCGATATGATGGGTTAGAGACCTACCGTCCTGACGACATTCCAGGAAGTATGGCCGACCGGAAAACTCGCTTCGTGCAAGGTCTCGCTCAGCTTCCTCATGGAATTGCGACGATGCGTCGAGGTGGTGAATGGCAACTCTCGTATGTCGAACAATGGCGAAATTTTGTTGATCGAATTCAGCAAGGCTTACCCGCCGAAGTGGGACTGCAGGAAGGTCGTCAATCGCTGGCAATTGCTCTCGCTGCTTGGGAAGCGTCGGCGAATGGAACGACGGTCAAAGTTCCAACGACTTGAGCTTTCAGCCGGAGAGCGGACGATCGATTCAAGCAGCAAATATTTGCGGTGAAATTGCCCGCTGACCGTGGCAAGACGTTAGAATCTAGCTTGTGTCTTCACGCCCGTGGATAAGTGGGACGACGGGACCGGTTTGCTGTTTCACTTTGCAGCAACAGTGGGTTAGCGTGAATCGACTACAGGACTCCAAAGACTTTGGCTTGACTCACAGGTTGTGCTGTCGAGTCGCCGGTTAGTCTCGCCGGTTAGTCTCGCCGGTGATCAAATCACGGATCTCATCCTGATTTTGAGGGTGAGTTCAAAAGAGAGGTTGATTCCGATGAAGAAACTGTTGTTGCTCTGCGGTAGCATCGTGCTTGGTTCTCTGTTTTTCGTTGAATCACACGCGAGTGATCGGCCGAATTTCCTTTGGATCAGTACGGAAGATATTAGTCCTCATCTGAAATGTTACGGTGATTCGCAAGCGATCACACCTCATTTGGATGAGTTGGCACGTGAAGGCGTCAGGTACAGTCATGCATTTACGACGGCCGGCGTTTGCGCACCGTGTCGCTCTGGAATCATTACCGGCATGTATCAAAGCACGCTAGGTACGCAGCACATGCGTTGTACGGCCAGTTTGCCTGATTTTATCAAGCCTTTTCCTGTTTACTTGCGTGAAGCTGGCTATTACTGCACCAATCATCAGAAAACAGACTATCAATTTAAGCATCCACGTACGACTTGGGATGAAGAAGGGAAATCGCACTGGCGCAGTCGGAAGGACAAGTCCCAGCCGTTTTTTTCTGTTTTCAATTTCAAAGGGACCCACGAAGGGCCTGTCGCCAATCCAAATGCTTATCGTGCGTTCACGAAGGATTTGCCATCATCTCACCGACAAGATCCGAGCAAACTTGAGCTGCCACCGTATTATCCGGATACGCCAACTGTCCGAGCAGCATGGAAACGTTACTACGAACTGATCACGGTAATGGATGCTTGGGCGGGTGACCTAATTCAACAGCTCAAAGATGATGGGCTTTACGAGGACACGATTATCTTTTTTTGGTCCGATCACGGCGCGGGATTGCCGAGAGCGAAGCGATGGTTGTATGACTCGGGAACACACATTCCGTTGATCGTTCGCATTCCCGAAAAATGGCGTACGCAGGGACGGGGTGAGCCGGGAACGGTATCGAATCGCCTCATCAGCTCAATCGATTTCGGACCTACCGTGCTTCAGATGGCCGGGACCTCCATTCCATCCCATGTACAGGGGCAACCGTTCCTTGGCTCCTCAACCACACCTGCGCGTGATTACGTTTACGGGGCTCGTGACCGAATGGACGAACGCTATGACATTATTCGAATGGTGCGTGATCAGCGGTACAAGTATCTGCGCAATTACCTGCCGACCGAAACCTACTATCAACACATCAATACGGCTGAAAAAGGCCAAGTGATGCAGGAAATTCGGCGGTTGGCTAAGACGAATGAGCTTCCTCCTGCCGCTCAACGGTTGATGTCATCCACCAAGACCCCCGAAGAACTGTACGATACTGAGGTGGATCCTCATGAAATTCACAACTTGGCAACTGATCCAAAGTATCGGCACGTTTTAGAGCGAATGCGTCAGGCACATCTCGCTTGGGTGCACGAGACGAAGGATCTGGGTTTGATTCCGGAACCGATCATTGCAGAACGCGCAAAGCGGCTTGGAAGCGAGTATTCAATTTTGCGTCAGACAGACGGAGATGCTTACAATCGTCGATTGGCTGCGATTGCACGGGCGGCTTCCAGTGGGACGGACGCTTTGCCTGAGCTTAGCGATGCGATGGCAGATCCGGATGACGCAATTCGATATTGGGGCGCAACGGGGATTGGTAACATTGGTCTGCCTGCCAGTGATCGGGCGGCGGAGGCGATGGAAAATGCCTTGCGGGATCAGTCATCCGCTGTACGCACTGCTGCTGCCAGAGCTCTTTGTCGAATGAATCAACCTGAAATTGCACTGCCAGTGTTGATTCATGAATTGACAACGGGTACGCAATGGGAACGCCTGCACGCCGCGATCGCCCTTGATGAAATTGACGAACAGGCGCGACCTGTGATGGAAGCGATGAAGGAAGGAATGAAATATCAAGCAGGTTTCAATTCCAAAGGGAAGTATCGGGTACGCGTCACGAATCGAGCTTTGAATGATCTCAAGGGTACCGAAAATAAGGTTCCGTGACCCTGTCTCAACAGACTATCGGCGTTCCGAGAAAGATCATTCTTCCTTGAGATAGTGGACCGCTGAAACGGGACGAATCAAAAAGTTTGCCACGAGCGCAATGGCAAGTAATCCAGCCATCAAGAACATGGTGCTGTTATACAGGCTGCCGGACGGATTCGGCGTTCCAGTGGGAGCGATTTCCATCAGTTTGCCAATAGTTACGGTTTTATTTGCCACAAGGACGGATAATTGATCAATCCCGGCTCCAAAGGTTTTTTGAAATGTCTGTGGATTGACTTGTTCGGCAATCTCATGAATCGCGCTTAAGCGAGCTTTTTCCCTCAATGATGTAATTGCCAGGGGGCCCAGCACACCTGCTGTTGACCATGCAGTTAATAGACGCCCATGGATGGCACCCACGAAACGCGTTCCAAAAATGTCTGCAAGGTAAGCCGGGATCGTGGCAAATCCTCCCCCGTACATTGTGAAGATGATCATCGTTGCCGCGTAGAAATAGACGAGCCAAACCACGCTTGGCGAGGCATTTACCTCCTGCGCACAATAGGGAATCGAAACGTAAAGTGCGATCCCAAGAATGAAGAAGATGTGATAGGTGGTTTTTCGAGTAATGGTGTCGGAAAGACTTGCCCAGAAAAAACGTCCGACCATATTGAAAACGCTAATCATCAGGACATAAGTTGCGGCAAAACTGCCATCGACAATGGTGGGGAGGGCGGTGCCGAAAATCTCGGTCATCATCGTCTTGGCGACGCCGAGTACACCAATGCCTGCGGTGACATTGAAGCACAGTACGATCCAAAGCAGATAGAATTGCGGAGTTTTCAAGGCAGCATCCGCATCCACATGATGTGAGGTGATCATGCTCGTTTTGTTGCTCAAGGCCTCGCGTGGATTCCAACCTTTGGGTAGCCAATCCGATGCGGGTAATCGATAGGCAAACGCAGCGATCATCATCACCGTAAAGTAGATGATTCCGAGGGTGAAGAAAGTGCCGGCTACTCCACTGTCACCCGTGTCGGCAAGGTAGACTCCCGTTGGCCCTGGAACGATCATTTTTCCGAGATCCGCTTGACTGACAACAACGACCTCACGCAATTGACCGCTGATTTCCACGAAACGACGGCCGGCTTCTGTGACCAAATCAACTTGACCGACAGCTCCTAGATAGTCCGGTGCACGATAAAAGAGCGTCAAAAGATATTCAATCATGGGGGCCGCGATCATTGCGCCTCCACCGAAACCCATGATTGCCATTCCGGTGGCCATGCCTCGCCGATCAGGAAACCATTTGATCAACGTACTGACTGGCGAAACGTATCCGAGGCCCAGTCCACAACCTCCAATGACACCATAGCCAAGATAGAGCATCCACAACTGGTGGGTTAGGATTCCAAATCCGCCGACGACGAATCCGCCACCCCAGCAACATGCGGCGACCACGCCCACCATTCTCGGCCCAACGCGTTCTAGCCACTTACCCGCGACCGCTGCGGATAGTCCTAGGCACACAATGGCAACTGTGAAGATCCAAACGACCTGTTGCAGTGTCCAGTCATCCGGATCACTTGCCACCACGCCGCGTACTTTTACAAGTGCTGGGTTGAAAATGCTCCACGCGTAGACCGATCCAATGCAGAGGTGAATCGCAATCGATGCGGGAGGCACCTTCCAGCGATTGTAGTCGGATGATGCAATGATTCTTTCACGTGAAAGCAGATGGTCCATATTTATCGAATCGCAAGTTGTCTTGGAATGAAATTCGGTCGCGTCGTCTAGAAACGAAAAGTGCTCTTTTTCCTTTCGCACTAACGAACATCCGACGCAGCTTTTCCAGTGGATGCGCATTGGATCCGAAACCAATGCACGCATCAAGAGCCAGATCGTTCGAGGATACGGTTTTGATCGGAGCAAAAAGGCGTTGGGGCAGTGACTCGGCAGCATGACACCGCTTCTCGTGGCTCATTACCAGATGTCACCAGAAGCCTTTCTCACCTGGGGCGTTGGCGTGAGATTAACGCTGCAGAGTGCCGGTTTCTTTGATTTTGTCCGGGGACGGTAGCAGTAGTGAAGCACAGGCCGCGGCAACATTGATAACCATCAGTGCGACAATTGGTAAGATTTCATGTTGGCCGTGAGCAAGCATTCCAATGGCCAATGCGAACCAGATTGCCATGATGCTGATGATGCCGTCACTCATGGCAAGGTAGTAGGGTCGCTCTTTTTCTGGCACTGAATTCACCAAGTAAAGTTTACGTGCGGTGCTAAGCCCTTGGTCTGCTATCGATAATAAAAGGAAGACTGGAGCATAGATCATCAGCTGTTGTAAATTCGGGGCGATGCTTGTGCTAACCGCAATCGCTCCAGAAATTGCCGTCATTACGGCTCCGGCACACATGATGCCTCGCAGCGATTTGCGGCTGAAAAGGCTCCAGAGAGGGCCGCCGATGACGAGTCCTAGGCTACTAGCGATCACAAAGAAACTCAGCGCGTTGGGCTTGTTTTTATAGACGATTGATGCATGAATCGTATAGAACGGCATGGCTAATTCGACAGAAAGAAAAAGGGCTCTGGCCACCAAGAATTGCCGAAACCAACGTTGCTGGCGTATGAGTAGAATTCCTTGGGTGATCCCCGTCAAAATTTGCTCGGTTTCTTCGGATTCATCTTCGGATTCATCTTCGGATTCATCCGTTGGGCAGATGACCGCATGTTCCTTGATCGCTAACGATAATGATCCGGAAATGATCGTGACGAAGACACCTGCCCAAATGAGAGCGACGTGATCTTTCGGGGCCACATCAATCAACCCTGATGAATGTGTAATCCAGACGACGATGATTGCTAACAAGCCGCTCAATGCGGTTTGCGTGAAAAGGAGTGCGCCGCGGCGATTCTCCTCCAAGATGCTGCCAAGTAGCGATTGAAATGCAAGCCTGCTGACACCTTGTCCAAGACCGATGGTCGCAGATATCAGCAGGAAGATGCCGCCAACGATTTTCGGAGTGCCTGCGATCGCAGCCAGACTGGCCACGGTGAGAGAGGCTGCTACCGCAAAAATCCCCGCTGCCATGTGCCACTTGCGGTTACGCGCCGATGAAATGGAAGACGCAGAAGCCAGTTGTCCTGCCGTTCGCGATATCTGGACGATGGGGATTAGAAGACCTGCAAAGATGGCCGGTGCACCAACCGCCATGTAGACAAACGGTAGAACAAGTCGGGGGCTCGCAACGATCTGCGCGATGTCTAGAAGGGCTCCTTGAGCCACCAAGATCCGATAATTCCAACGTGTCAGATCAGTCTCGGCCACAACGTGATATTCACCTCTCAACTGGGCCCGCGACCACGCGGGGCGGTTTCAGATCTCGTTGGACTGGCTTACCTATCTCCAGCCAATTGGCTACCAGCAGAAGGGTCCACCCGATCAACTTTTTTGTGCCGTGACGAACGCCAAGCCAGTAGGGAGCGGGCGCGGATTACTCTTCGCAGGACAGTGAAAGGAGGCAAATCCTCGCTGACCGAACAGCGAGGTAGGACCTGTCCCGGCAGGCGTGTCGCATCCTACCAATTCGACTGGCCCGGGCAATGCCTGTTACGTACTGAAAAAGATGCATCTTTTTCGGATAAATTGTGCTCCCGGCTCTTCCCGACAGGAAGAGGCTCTTCGCGTCTTAGACAAGTTGCCAAGCTGTCGTCCATGAATGGCTAAACACTCCCTCAGAAAAATCGAAACGACTCCCCGCAACAGAATCGGCATTTCAAACGGTTCAATTCGCTGTGATGGGCGATCTGCGAGGGATGATCGATTTCCGACGTTCTGCAGCCCAGCGGGATCGCACTCTTCCTCGCATTGCCAGGCTCGATGCTTTTTGGCTGACCCGTCGCCATTGCCGACCGCCGCCCCAGCGGGACGGCTGGAATTTGTGGGCCGGTCGTTCGGCCTCCGGTGCCCGGTTTTTCCCCGTGAGATGATTTTCTGCTGGTTTTTCGTTGGTTTGCATCCCAGATTTTTCTAGACGTTTTCCCAGGCTGCTGTCTCCCAGCCGTTGGGGATGGCAGGCAAGCACGAAGACCCCCAAAAGTAGGTAGGTTTTAATCGGAGGAAAAATGGAATTCAATTGGGGAGAATTTCAGTGGATGACGCACATCTAATTGCAGGTAGTATGCCTTGGAAAACTAACAGGTCGCCTGCTTTGGAACGCGTAGGTGAGCGATGAAAGCCGTCGTCTATCAGGCTTTCTTGGACATAGCACAGGTTTGCATCCCCTCTTTGTGGCAAAGGTGAAATATGATGAGAAAAATCGACTTCGTGAAATTGTGTTGGGTGGTCACCGTCAGCGGCTGGCTGCTCGTTTCCGGGCAATCTAGCGTCGCTGCAGACGCAGCTGACGCGGGGAAAAGAGTCGAAGGCGAATGGATTATTTACCGTGGCGACCAATATGAGATCAAGCGGATTGCCAATGGCAAAGAAGAGAGCACCTTCTACAACTGGCGGGGCGAGCCGCTGTTTGAGCGTTCCGCTGATTTGAAGATGACGGCCGTGAGTGATGCTGAAAGCAAAACGCTGATCGATAAAGCTGCAACTTGGGAATATCTTGCTGGCGGTCAGGAACCTGACGATGATAGCTGGACGGGGCTTGGTTTCGACGCCGAAAAAGCGGGTTGGAAGACTGGCAAAGCCGGATTTGGCTATGGAGACAATGATGACAACACGGTGTTGTCTGACATGCAAAATAATTACACCACGATCTTCATTCGCAAAGAATTTGAGATCCCCGCAGGAACGGATCTCAAGCGTCTTGGCCTTCTGATCAACTATGACGACGGTTTTGTCATCTACGCAAATGGTCGTCGACTCTTTAACTCAAACAATATCAGTGTTGATAAGAAGACGGGTGAGTTAACGGTCAATAATCATGAGGCGGGCACTGATGATTATTTTTCGCTCAACGAATACGCCAGTGCGTTTCGAACAGGCAAAAACGTGATTGCGATTGAGGGGCATAACACGAACCTTCCGAGTACGGATTTCTCGCTTGATCCCCAGTTGGTTGTTTCGGGTTCTGGCAGTTTTGTCAAAACCAACCGCAAGGAAACACACCATTCTCAGCGATCCAATTGGTATCACAAGAATCGCACTTGGAATGGCAAGGTTGATGATGTTGCGATTTGGGAACGCAGTCTGAGTGACGATGAGATTTCTGCACTTTGGAATCGGGGGCGCGGTACCAAGAACCTTGACGACGTCAAAGAAGGAATCATTGGGCATTGGCCTTTTGACGGCAATTTGAACGATGTAAGCGGTAACGGACGACACGCCAAGGGAGTGAACGCTCCTGGCTTTGCAAAGGGCAAGCTTGGTAAAGCCGTCAACCTAAATGGCGACAATCAGTATGTAACGCTCGGTGGGAAAGCAACGGACTACACACCTGAAAGTGGTAGCATCACGATTTCTCTT
>JAQWSU010000054.1 GCA_029243025.1 Pirellulaceae bacterium
GCTGGAAGGGTGAGTCCGTATTGGGTAAGTGATTCATCCGGGCTATTCATGAGTGCTTCACGAGCAGTTTTGTCGTCACAGACTGCCTTGAATAGTTGATTGAATCCACTCATTTCATTTTCCATTTTAACCTCGTTTCATTTGTTGAAGGACGGTCAAGCCATCACTGGAGGTTGCTGGATTTCCACAGGAGCTTTGCGAAGCCCTGTGACGCCAGTTGAAATTCGACTTGCTCAACTGGTTGAGGAATCCTACCAATGACGAGTCCATGAATGATGGATTTGCCGATTTGGCCTCCGATGATAGTTCACCAACACAACATCGCAAGTCCCAAAAACGCTTCGAGTCTACCGAGTGAAGCATCGCTTACAAGTGGTTCAGCAGAGTGCTCCGGTTCGATGTAATGACGACATCATGCACGGGTTCATCGAATTGAATTTTCTACCCGTTAGGCACAACCCGTGATTTGATCAGTCACACGGAGGATTGAAAATTAAATTTCAAGCTGCTTTAACCTGTTCAACGATGGCGGCGGAAGCTTAAGGCGACGCAAGTTCCGACCAGGATCAGACAAGCAGAGGTTGGTTCGGGAACTGCGGCGGCTTCGACGCGAGGGCCTACCTCATATCCACCGTCTGTGAAAGCAACGACGAAATCTGACCTGTCTAAGTCGGCATCGCCATTCCAGTCCCCGGTTGCCCAGGTTGAGTTACCCGCAATGCCGTCTTCATACTCGCCCGCTGTGAAAACGACAACAAAGTCACCACTGTTGAACTCGCCGTTCAGGTCGGAATCGCCGATGTAGGTCAGCTTGAGTGTCTTGACCCAAAAATCCCGGTCACCTGAGTCAACCGTTCCACTTCCGTCTAAATCGAACGAAGCATCACCGCCGGTGCGAATTGCAGCCGATAGCAAGTCGATGTCCGGCGCATCCAGGATTTCGTTTTTATTGAAATCTCCGATGATGCCGGCACTCAAAAACGAATCAGGGATTAGCTGAGCATCTCCCTGCAGCACGCCGTCGTTGCCGAAACTCGAGGCGTCTTTGATGACTCCATTTTCGACCGTGTCAAAATGATAAAGTGCAACCGTATGTTCGTCGGACGAATATGCGGTCGTGGGCAGCGGGAACGATTCCTCCGCCTCATATCGGACAATATTCGAGAGTCGGACTTCATCGACAAGTCCTTCAAAACTGCTGTTTGTCTCATCGCCACGTGTTCGGCGTCCAACTTTTAGAGTGTCCGGCGAGTCGTTAACTCCGTCTCCTTCCAGAAAACTTTCGGCTACCCATTCACCATCCATGAACATGTTGATGATTTCACCATCCCACGTCATTGCCAAATGCGTCCATTCATCGATTGGGACTTCAAACCCGCTATAGTGCCATTTCCAAGCCTGGTCTTGCGGTCTGACGGCCGTATCATACATACCATTCACAACTGCGAACTCGTAAGAATCTTCTTTGTTGACGACCAAGTTTTCTCGGTCCAAGACCTCTGCTTTGACCCACGCCTCCAGCGTGAAAACCTCGAGGTCTACATCCAAGCTGTCCGAATCGGGGACTTCAAAGAAACTATCAGGGTCACCAACTAGCTCAAGCACCTGATTGCCGCCAATGGCGAATTGACTCAAGAGGCTACAAATCACAGTGACAAGAACAGCAGACAGTAGATTACGTTCGTTCATGAGATTCATCCAATCAAAGATGAGGAGCGTTCATTACGAGTCAAAGTATGGTGGATTCATCGTGCGGTTACAAGAAACAAAAAAACTGTGCCGTGTTTGCGAGTGAAATGCGTAAGAAGCTGAAGGCTTGTCACTACGAAAATAGCGACCTTGGGTTATGAAAAATAACCTTTGGTTTCATTCGTGATGTTCAGTTATCGATGATAGATCCAGGGCTGAAATGACTATTTTTAAATGCAAATGGAACATCCTGCTTAAGCGAGAAGTTGATCGTTTAACCCTTCAGTCGGTTTCGAATTCCGGCCATTACTTTTTTCAGGCGGGAGGAACTTCTTCATCTCGATTGGTATCGCGTTGGAATTTCATCAGTGTGTGTGGTTAGTGTCGCAGTTTGTGTCCCCATGAGGTCGTAGCTATCGCCTAATTGTTTCTGCTGTTTGAGTAAACTTGTTGTCGCATCAGCTGCGTTTTTTGATTCTCATGTGACGCGCGAAGTTGTCTCGCGATTGGTACAATTCTGGATTGATGTGGTCGTCGTATTTTTCAGTGACGCAACCGAGATACTCCCCAAACATGAAGCCGATATTTGCTTGTTTGAAAGGCCAAAATGAAATATCTGATTCTTTTAATTGCCCTCGCTATTCTGACGCCCGATGTAGATGTGGTAGCCGAAGAGTTTGGGCCTTTGTTCAACGGTAAATCGCTGAACGGTTGGATGTCGACTCCCGGCGGTGATTGGAAGGTCAAGAACGGAGTGATTATTGGTACGAGTGAGAAATCCGAGAGTCGCCACGGAATCTTGCTCTCCGATCGGAAGTACAAGGATTTCGTGGTAAAGGGCAAGTTTCGTGTGATGAAGGGGGACAGTGGTTTCTATTTTCGCGCCGAACCAGTTCAGAGTAGTGTCAGCGTCCATGGTTTTCAGGTTGAAATTGACACGTCTCAAGAAACGGGTGGCTTATATGAAACCGGCGGTCGTGGGTGGGTGAAACAACCGTCGGTCGATGTGATCAAGCAACGCAAGTATGAGCCAGGCCAGTGGACCGATCTCGAATTGAGCGCTGTTGGGAAAGATGTCATTGTCAAAATCAACGGGGTAGTGTCTGCCAAGCTTGAGAATGACAAGGGGCGCCGTGAGGGCCATTTTGGCCTGCAACTGCATGGAGGGCAGGATATGCACGTTGAGTTTCGAGATCTTGTTCTGGCCGAGATTAACGGAGAGTCAAGTCGTGAGAGGTAAAGGGGGCTGACTTTCAACGAGCTGTCTTGGCGTGATTGTTTTCGATGGTCGACACGACAATTTTTCCACCTGGGCGGTACCAGGAACGATCGGTCTCAATCCGGTTGATCAAGGCAGTGGTACAAACCTCAAGCTGATTCACGATCTTACGCATCGTCTGCCTGTCAGCACGACACCCTTTGGGATGCGCGGAGATGACGAGCGGATATGACGAGCGGATATGACGATCTGAGCGACTGGGTCACAATCGTTGAGCGTCGGCAGTTTGCAGCGACGTTATTGAAATCCAAGCTTGCGAGTCCACCAGATCCTTAATGGCTCAAAACCAAGTATGGCTGGCAGGGCATTGCGAGCCAGATGGTACAACGAATTCAAGATTTGAAGGTCTGTTGACGGTTCAATTGCTTCGTGCCGTGACTGTCGAAGTCGGTGTGATTGTACCCCCTTCGGATTAGTGACTGATCGGCTGTGAAATTCGTAGGTAAGCAAAGAAGTCTCGCAATTCTTGATTCGTCATTTCATCGAGTAATCCGGTTGGCATGAGGCTCCGTCCAACGGGTGTGATTGCATCCACCTCCTTACGTTGGATACGGATATCTTCACCAGCCTTTCCTCGCAGGGTGACAATTTGTGTGTCTTGATCCGTTACAAAGCCTGAGAGTAAACGGCCCTCGCTAGTCTCTATCGTGACGTATTCGAAACCTTCGCGGATTTCAATATTGGGAGTGATCACACTCGTCAGTAGCGTGTCAAGATTGCCACGCTGGTAAGGTGTGAGGTCAGGGCCAATGTTACCACCCTTGTGAAACAATCGATGACAGGTGGCACATTGTTTCTTGAAAGTTGCCTCACCTGCATAGGGATTTCCTGTTCCGTTGGCGAGGATGTCGCGAACTTGTTGGATGCGTTGTTGAAAATCCAATGCCTGGCTTTGCTCGCTTTTCCCCAAATGCTGTTTTGCTGCGGTGGCGATCGGGGCGTCGGGATGTGTACGGAGTCGATCAGCCACATCACGAGGGATCACAGACGGATCGATCTTGCCAGCTGCAATGCTCTCCGTGAGTTGCCGCGTCCAGACATTTCGGCAGAGCATCAAGTCGAAGAAAGCAGGGAGGACTTCGTCTGGAAATCGCGAGTGATTACCGAGTAGACGTTCACCAATTTCGGGAGCGGAAAAAGCGGAGACGGCTGTTAACGCTGCTCGTTGAAGTGCCGAGTCGCTGGCGGTTAGGGAAAGATCAAGCAGCGGCTGTAGGCTTTCGTCCGGTTTGACTTCGCCTAAGGTGCGTGTGATCGCGATCCGATCCACGGAAGGGAGCGTTTCTTTTTGGAGCAGTCCGATCGCTTCGCGGATCGCTTGCACGTCTCCCAGACGTACGCGTAGTTCCAGCGATGATTGCCCGCTATTGACCAGGGAGTTGGCGAGATTGCTCGGCAGTCCGACCATTCGCCGCCCAACGTAAGCCTGCTCAAAGCCTTTCAATAGCTCGTCCATTTGGTTTTTTTCGGTAGTGATTTTTAATAATCTTGCGCAATGTTGGAGGTCTTGGTTTTTCCCCTTGAGCGCCAAGCTCCGCATTATTCGTGCCAGAATGTGTCGAATCACCATCGGTTCACGACGAAAACGAGGGTTCTCAAACAACGCCATGACTGCATCGCGTTCACGATCGAGATTAGCTTCGATGACCCACCAACAGAGCAGCGGCAGATAGGGATCATCGATGTCTTCGCGATGTTTTAACAGCGCACTTACCAAAGAAATCGCCTGGTCCGGTGGTAGGCGACGTGCAGAGCCTGCGAGTTGAGAACGAACCTCCGCATTTTTTTCGTTCGCTGCAAGGGCGAGAATGGTTGGGTAAAGATTTTCGGGAACGCGGGCTGCTTTCGATGGATTTGCACCGAGGCTATCGATCAGTCCAACTTGATTGCGTTTGTTGGCAAAGCCCACATCATCACAGATGAAGCGAACCGTCCAGTAGCGGACAAGTGGAGATTCGTGTCCCAGAGCATCCAACGCGGTTTTCTGATCCAAGCCAAAGCCTTGATACAAGGCCCACAGTGCATTCAGGGATTCCTGGTGTTCTCCGCTGACCACCAATTGTTGCAACTTGATTGCTGAACTTGGATCTTTGCGTTCGCCCAATAGTCGCACTGCCGTGTGACGGTGCCAGCGGTTTGGATGACGAAGCAGATCGATCAGTTGGTCGGTTGACTTGGCATGGAGATTGAGATCTCGCTCGGTTTTTTCCTGTTTGCCGCGCAAGCGGAAGATGCGCCCTGTGGTGGGGTCGATTTGGCTTTGATAGTGCTGCCCGTGCGCAATGTAGTGTTCGTAAAAGTCGGCAACCAGGACCGATCCATCTGGCGCATTGCCAATATAAACAGGTCGAAAAGCGAAATCGTCAGACGTCAGTACTTTGTCCAAATCATTGGTTTTGAACGTGGCGCCTCGTGGCTGGCGCTGGCTCGCAATCACAAAGTTGTGCAGCGGTTCCACACTAAAAAAGGTGCGCTGATATTTCGCTGGTAGCGCTGTTGCTTCCACGAATGTGGCGAAATGCGTGAAACGCGGAATCGGCTGCTCGCTTGCCATCATGGGCAGGTCACCAAATGCGAATGGATTTCGAACAGGACCAAACTTGTTGGGTGACGTGCCTTGCATGAGATGTAAGCCGCCCTGCATGTAATGCCAACCGCGAGTCTGTCCGCCATTATTTCCTGTGAACAGACGGCCGCCCGAATCAATTTCCAAACCAAAGTTGTTACCACCGCCCTCAGAGAAAATCTCAAATCGTTGGCTTTCGGGGTGATAACGCCACACCATGCAACCCTGGAAGTAGACGCCCGGTGAATTGGGTGGATCGATTTTCGGTCGTGTTACATGACACGAGGTCGTGCTTCCTTGGGCACCATAGAGCCATCCATCCATTCCCCATACCAGTCCATTGGCAACCGAATGCGTGTCTTCCATGCCGAAGCCGCTTAAATGGACAACAGGAGGTCCGTCAGGCACATCGTCAAAGTCTTCGTCGGGATAAAACAACAGGTAAGGCGTGTGCATTACCCAGACGCCACCGCGGCCGCGAATTGCAGCGTTGGCCATGTTAAGACCGTCCTGGAAAATCTTGTGGTGGTCGTACTTGCCGTCACCGGTTGTGTCTTCATGGATAGAAATAACATCGCGTCCGCGATCGTGATGGGGTGGGGGCGGAGGTGTCTTGTCATAGTGGGATCGGTAATAACGATCGCGGCTGATCATTTGCAAACCGGCCGGATACGGATATTGTCGGTATTGAGCGACCCACAAACGCCCGCGAGAATCGAAACTGAAATAGGTGGGCTGAGCGACTAAGGGTTCGGCTAGCATCAGTTCGACAAGCAGATCATCGGCAGCCTTCATTTTTGCGTGAGAGTCTGCGGGAAGAAGTTTCTCGCCATGAAACAGCTTGTTCGCTTCGCCGAGCACGCGATTCGATTCGTGAAACTGGTCGAAGCCGGTCGTTGTTGGCTTCGTTTCCAAGGATCCACCTAAGCGTGCCGATTTGTTTTCTCGTTGAAAATCCCATTTACCCTTGAGAACACATTCCCAGAAATAATTCATGACGAAGGGTGCTTCGCTGAGGAAGCCCCCCTTGCCGTTGGGGGAATACACCCGTATCGACAATTCGTTCCATTGATCAGGGACAAGACTGCCGGAAGGGATTTTGTGTCGATGATTTCCTTGGAGGCCATCCTGATAGTCAGGCGGGAATTCACCGCCGGTGCCGATTTGCTTGCCATTGATGAAAACCTCGTGAGCGCCTGCCAGACTACGGATGTTAAGGATCACCGACTCGCCGTACAGATCTCGTTCGTGCTTACTGAAGAAGGTGCCGTGTGGCTTGAACCAGGTTCGATACCAGGCATATCCTGTAAAATCCTGTTCACTCGGGACTGATACCGATTCCCATTCATCGCCGTTTACACTGGTTGTGGGGTTCAACAACGGGCAAGTGAACAGGATCACAATCAAGATCTTCGAATATTGGTTCATGAATGTCTGTTTCATCAGGGCATGCTGAGCGAGGAAATTAATTTGGTTCCACTCGTGGACTTCATTCGTGATTTGCTGCTTGCTGAGCCTTTTGCATGACGCTGCTCAGCGTGACAGGAGTTCCGCCTAGTCGTTTGCTTTCGTCGGCCGCTTCCATAAAGGCAAAGATCTCCAACGTTTGTTCTGCAGAGACGGGCGGTTTTCCTGTTTTGAAAAATCGAATGATTTCTACGATCAGCGGTTCATAACCGTCAAAGCCACCACCGGAGACGATTCCTTTCGTACCAAAGACCGTGGATCCATAACCTCGCTGTCCGTCTCGAATACCACGGAAGTTTCCAATGCGACCGTCCTTCCAGACGCCGACTGCCATGTCGGTACCCTGCGTTTGGATGCGAGAAACAGAAACACAGCCGCTCCCCATGATTGTAAAAAGGGGTTCGACTCCGTGAATGCCATACCAGAACAAATCAGGATGGTGTGGTTCTAATGGACAGGGGGCATATTGATCGCACCCTATCAGTTCGCCCAGTTGTGGATCTTGCCGAAGGTTAGCCGTTCGCGAGGAAAATCGCAGTGCTGAACTGGAAAAGCAGGGCACGTTGTGTTGCTGAGCCAGTTGGAAGATTTTGATGGCATCCGTAAGTGAGTTCGCGATTGGTTTGTCGACAAAGACCGACTTACCCGCCTCAAACACTGGGCGGACTTCGGCCAAGTGCTTTCGTCCATCGATGCTCAAGATCATCACCACATCGACCTTTGGTAAGAGTTCGTTGATCGAGTTGACAAGTTCGACGCCCAACTTTTTGACTGGCTCGACTTGCGCCCGAAGCAGTTCCATGCTCTGCGGAATATCAGGGCTGCCGCCGGGGAATCCGGCCACCACGGTCATGTCGGCAAGTTCTCCCGTTGCCTCTGGGTCATTGATGATTTTTGTCCATGCTAAGGCATGCGCGTCCATGCCGATGATGCCGGCTTTGATTGGCAGGGATGGCTGATCGGCCCAGCCGATTTCGAAAGACAGTGAAAGGAAGCATGCCGCCAGCAGGACGTCGTGGATTAACTTGAATCGCATGGTGTCATCTCCGATCGTCTTGATCGTTTGCATTCGATTGATAGATTGCTGCCATCGGATCGCCACCTGACTTGAGATACACAATCAGATCGAGGATTTCATCCAGCGTCAGTACATTGACCAAGCCTGACGGCATGGGCGAAACCCTGGATGGTGACGTTTCTTCGATTTGCTCGCGTAGGACTTCAATTGTGCGAGTGTCGAGCGGATTTACTTGCAGCGTGATCACTGTCGAACTCACACCAACGGGTCTTCCAGTGACGATTTTTCCATCCGTCAGTAGGTAATTCGACAGCCGATATTTGTCGTCCATTACCTTGGAGGGTAGTAGGATCGATTCCAACAGCGCTCGCTCGTCAAATCGGCGACCGACATGAGTGAGGTCCGGTCCCGTAAATGTGCCTTGTTCGCCGAGTCGGTGGCATTGAATGCACGATGCCTTGGCGAAAGCGTTTCCGCCCTGTTCCCACGAACGATCGTGTTGAATTTGGGATAATTTGGCTTCTAGTTCTTGCCAGCTCCACTGTTTCACGAAAGGCGCTGATTGGATATCCGGGACGGTTTTTTCTGCTTCTTTCAATTGGTTTAGGTAGGGCGCGAAAACTTCTTGCTCGGCTTTCGTCAGTGTGGAAATCGCATCTTCCCGAATTGCATTCCGGGCATCCGTAAGTAGTTTGCCGCCCTGATACTGTTGAGCTTTGATGAGTGCGTTAAAAAATGTCTCCCGTGTCTCCGCCGTCCAGCCTTCATTTATGCGCGCCAATAGCTGTGAGTAAAAAATGGCATCTTCTTGGCTAATCGATTTGTGAAGTAAATTGACGGTCCGTGGTACAACCTTAGGTGCTTGCAGGTAGATCAGCAGGCGGCAGAGTTCGCGATTGACGTGGCTACTTGGGTGAGGGAAAAGTGAGTCGAGTTGTCGCAGCGCACGATCAGAATTTTTCGCGGAAGGCGAGCCTTGGCGGATGAAAACTAATTCGTACAAGCGCAAGGCATCGAGAAGTTGCTCACGATCCAGCTGTTCAAGCGACAGTTGTTCTAAGGCGATTAACAGATCGGTTTGGTCCTCGGGGCGCCCCCGTCGGGCCAAGGCTATTTTGGCAGCAATCGAAGCATTGGGGCGTGTTTCCTGCAATGCTCTTTCTCGCCACCAAGCAAGGGTCTGACGTTCAATAGCTAGCCTGGCGGCAAAACGCAGCCAACGGTCTTTGCTATTTAAGTGTGGCCAAGCAGCGTTGATTGCGCGGATGTCCTGGCGGGAATGAAATGTTTCCAATTGGTGCCGAATTTGTCGGGATTGAGATGCAGCTTGGATATGTCTGCGATCTTCTTCACTGGGTGAAATTGTTGGTTCCTCTGGACCCTGATACGAGATGCGATAGAGACCCGATTGCGAACCACGGCCGCCGGTTATGAAATACATTGCACCGTCTGGGCCGAACGTGAGATCACAAATGTTCAACGCGCCGCCTTCGAGGAAAACCTGGTATTGGCAGCTATATGTCGCGCCGCTGGGTGACATTTTCACCTCAAGAATGCGGCCATTTTGCCAGTCTCCCATAAATAATGATGCACGATAACGGGAGGGAAAATGAGAGTGAGTGCCAAACTCTATGCCGGTTGGCGAACCCAATCCTGTGTTGAGCGTTGACGGTAGACTATCGGCAAAGTAGGCCGGCCATTTTCCCGTTCCCCAACGCCAACCGTATTCTCCGCCAGAGACAACGTGATTAAGTCGAGTTGGGCGATACCAAGGCAGGCCGACGTCCCATTCCATGTCGGCATCGTAGGTGAACATCTCACCGTCCTGGTTGAAGGCCAGATCGACCTGATTGCGAAAACCACCGGCGATCACTTCCCAGTCACGACCTTCGGGATCGGTGCGCAAAATGTGTCCCACTCGGACTTCGTCGACCGCGTCTCGAGATTCAGGTAGCAAGTGGTCATCTTGAGGGTTGCGGTAGGGCGAATTTGTGGCCACGCCTTTCGGGAAAGCCACGTCGTTACCGTTCACCACGTAAATCATTTCGTCCGGGCCGAGCACGACTTGATTGGTCCCATGGCCGTAACGGCTTTGGTAGTCCATTGATTTGAGTTTTTGGATCTTGTCATACTGGTCATCGCCATTGGTGTCTCGTAAACGATAGAAGCCTCGGCTGTTGGTTGCACAAACATAGAGGCTGTCGTGTGCGTGAAGTACTCCCCGACAATGTTGAAGAGTATTTTCTAATACCTCAAATTCAGCGATTGCCTGCCGCTCGTCATTGAGTGTCAGTCGGACGATTCCTCGTTTGTCGCGACCGATAATCACGCGGCCACGATCATCAAAGGTCATGCTGATCCACGAACCTTCGCCCTGGCGCGCTGAACGCAACAACTGAGCGTGAAATCCTGCTGGTAGGGTAATTGATTCCACGGCGGTGGCCTGCCCACCGCCAGGCAGATCGTTATCCGCATGGAGATCCTGGTAGGCGATTCCCATTGCTAACAAAAACCATGTGAGAAATCGCGATGCTCGGCGATTTGAGCGTGGTTCTGCCAAGAAAAAGTGTTGCATTTTCAAAATCACACCTTCGCAGCTTGCAGAGTAGTCGAGTTCTTTGGTTTTACCGCCACAAATTTATGCTCGACCTGCCATGGTCGAGTGGATTGTTTTGTGGTCCACTCAGCTCGAAAAATGAGAGGGAACGTGAGGGGCGTCGCTGTCGACAGTGGATCGCGATTAGGCCAATCAACAAGATCAGTGCGGATTCCGGTTCTGGGATCAGTTTTCCCGCTGCACGCGGACCTTGCTCGTAACCTGCGTCCTGAAATGCCTTCACGAGATCCCCGGACCCAAAACGTTGGTCAGCGTTCCAATCGCCATGTTGCCAACTGGCAGCGATGTCCTGTTCGAATTTTCCAGCTTGGAAAACGGACACAAGGTCTGAGGAATTGAATTTGCCATCCAGGTTAGCATCGCCAAACCAGCTCCGCTTTAGGTCGCGTACCCAAATCTCCGAATCGGTTGTATCAACCACTTTGTCAGCGTTTAAATCGAAGGAAACGTCGTTTGTTGCCAGTGCAATTTGTTCATGCAAGGCATTGATGTCCTGCAGGTCGAGATTACCGTTGCCGTCAAAATCGCCTGGCAAGATGACAGTCCCGAGTTCGTAAGAAAGGTAAAAACCATCCAGGTTTGCGCCTTCGTTCGGGTAGATGTCGTCCGGTTCTTGAAAGTCACAGCAGAAGTTGTTCGCAAAAAGGATGAAATTGAACTCGGTCGGATTGCCGATGGCTGAGCGAGGAATGGCCAATTCCACGTCGAGCATCGATGATTGATCTCGTTCGAGGTCTGCTGTGTGCCCCCAACCCCACTCTGCTTGGGTGCCGCCAGTAAATTGGTAGGTGGTGGAACCCTCGATTAAATAATCGCTTCCAACCGCCAAGAAATTTCCGTTGTAACCCGATGTTTCGTCTGCGTCCGCATCCAGGTAGGTACCGATGCGCCATGCTTCGTCAACTTCCCATGCGATGGATTCCAGGTGGAAATAGACATTTTGACTGTCGTTTGCGACTTGAATTCGGAAGATGTCGACAGGGAAGAAATCATCGAAATCTTCGTCTTCTTCATACCACGGGATGCCTTCCCAGTCACTGCGGTCTGGATCCCCGGCTGCGACCTGGATCGTACCATCGGGAACCGGATTGCTTTGTTCTTCAAGTGGGTCCGCGTGAGAAAAGGTGGCCAAGTTTAGCACCGAAACGCCACAGACGATACGGAAAATGGAGTTGGACATTGCAAAATGGTTCCAGCTAATTGGCATCTAAAAGGAAGCGTCGATGGATTGCAGAGGTTGCCTTCTCTGCTTTGAGCGATAGACGCAGTTTACCAGATCGAAGAGCGGCGAAAGCAAAAATCAACCAGTCGACTACGAGGGCATGATGTGGTTCCGGGACACTCCTAACGCTGGTCTGATACGTGCCCGCTTGAAATGCAACGATGAAGTCGGCCGATGAAAAGTCGCCATCTCCGTTCCAATCGCCCGTTGCCCATTGAGCATTTAGCGGAATTGTATCTTCGTATTGTCCGGTTTGAAAAACGAAGATTAAGTCAGCTGAATTGAAAATGCCGTCGAGATTCGAATCGCCATAGACGCTCTTCGCGACATGGGTAATCCAATGAGTGCGATCCTTTGCGTCAACCACTCTGTCCTGGTTCAAGTCGTAATTGTGATTCGTCGATTCGTTACGAATCGCTTCACTTAATTCGTCAATTTTCACTGGAGGAATCACGGCAGTTAACAGATCTGACCAGTAGTTTGGCAGGCGGTCGTAGGGGTTGGGTAACAGGTCGTCAGTGATGTAGACTGCCCCGATGTTTCGCTCATCCGCAAGTTGTGTGATTTGCATCATGGTTGATCGATCCGCGGAGTGTACGATATGGGCAAATCGTTCAGCTGGATATCGAGTTACCCATGCAGGTGTTGTGAAGGTCTGATGGTAGAGGTGGCCGAAGCTTTCGTAGGTCACCAGTTTATCGAACGACTCCACAAAATCATTGGGATGAAATCCAGCCGCGCCGTTGCTGCTGTCAAACAAGGCTGATGTTCCCGGATTTCCCGTGATTCGAAGCTGCTCGTTTTTCGAGATGAGATGTGTTTTGATCGCCTGGTAGTAGTTCAGGTTCGCCAGGTCGTTGGAGACTTCATCCAGGAAAATCCCACCGACGAGTGCTTGATCGGTGCGGTAAAAGTCTGGGGTCAGATAGCGATCGATTTCACTCAGGACGAACGATAAATCTCGGCTTCCCCAACGGGTGTGGACATAACCGTAGAGGGTGGCGCCGGCTGCGAAAAGGTCGATTAGGGGGCCTTCCGAGCCCTCGCGATTGATGTAGTTAAATCCAATGTTGCCGTTCCCCGGTCCACTGTTGGGGTTGAGGATTACATCCAGAATTCCCGGCCGGGCAATGTCGGTCATGGCGGCCCAAAGGTCCTGTCCGGATCCACAACACGGGTTGCCGTAGGCCGGAATGATCAATTGCGAAAGTTCGTCGCCGCTGCAGACTGTCTCAAGTCCCAGGCCGCTCAACAACATAAGCACACAGGCTGCCATTCCGGCAATTCTTGATGTGCTGATTCGACTCTTAATGGACCAACGCTCCGGCGTTGGATTGGGGCTTTCCGATCGACGCTGCGAATTGAAAGGGCCCTGTAAGCTGAAGCTCAGCTCCGTCACGTGGATCAATTGATGGTACGGGACTGTTATCAGCGACTCATGTCGGAATATTTTCAGGTCGTCGTTTGCCATAAGAGGTGGAGTTTCGATGGATGAAGGCTGTTTCAACGATCGGTCAGTATATCCCCCGGGATTATGAGGGGCAAAAGGCTGTTTTCGGTAGTTTCATCGTTTGGGGAAATTTTTCCGAAGTGGATGATGTCGTTGTCCGATTTCTGATCGTTGATTACTAAAATCGGAATTTTTCGAAGTGTTATTTAATTTGTTGCAGCTTGTCTTTTTCTTGATCGCATTCCTCAGGAGGGCGGGACAGCAAATGTCAAGGAGATCTGTCGCCGGAGGGATATTATTTTGACTACTCAAGCAATTGTTACTATCTTGAATTGTGTTGAGGAGAACAGAGAGGGAGGCCTAACTCTCAGGGAAGTTGTTGAAGCGACAATGGCGTCACGATTGACGGTTGATTTGCCCTCTTTCGTTGGTGCGTCTTGACGGTGCGTCTTGACGGTGCGTCTTGACGATCTCATATTGCTCCTGTGGGACGACATAACGCTTAGGTAATAGGCGTGGTCCGACGGGAAAGGCAATGTTCTCGGAATTTCAGCCGCAATCTGGGCCAGATTTCTTGCCCTCATCACGAAACAAATTAGCATTTGAATTTATACGGAAATAATCAACGGAGAAACACAAGTGGAGAACACCATGGTGCTGTATCGGGTGCTGTATCGGGCGCTGTATCGGGCGCTGTATCGCCATTTTACGCCAGGGACGATTTTGTGGGTCGGGCTTTTGTGTGGACTATTTACCAGCCCAGTTTTTGGCGTCGAGACCGCTCTCCAACAAACGGCGAACGTGCCTCAAGCTGCATCCTCTGATGCACCCAAAAAACAGTCGGTGAAAAAGCAGGCCAATGCGAAGAAACGGAAACAGAAAAATCGAAAAACAGTGGGGCCTGCAATTGGTGGTAACACAGCAACGCCAATTGATCGAATAACTGCTGCCCCAGGTTTCAAGGTGGAACTGTTGTATTCCGTGCCGGGCGTCGACCAGGGTTCGTGGGTGAATCTATGCACAGACAATCGAGGACGGCTCTTAGTGAGTGATCAGTATGGAGGCATGTACCGAATCGCTCCGCCAGCTCCCGATCAAGGGATTACACAAAATGATGTGGAAAAGGTTCCTGCCGACATTCGAGCTGTTAACGGAATGGTCTGGGCGCGTGACTCGCTCTATGTAGGGGTCAACGATTATGAAGGTAAGATTCCATCTGGTCTCTACCGTCTCACGGATAGCGACGGGGATGATCATCTCGATAAGGTGGAAATGCTGCATGAAATTAAATCCAGAGGCGATCATGGTGTTCACGCGGTAATGCCGACGCCTGATGGGAAAGCGTTATATCTGATTACTGGAAATAACACGGAACCTCCGCCGCTTGCAGACAGCTCACCTGTACGCCAGGTCTGGGGGGAAGATCATTTGCTGCCCAGCATGCCCGATGGCCGAGGCCACAATCGAGGCCGATTAGCACCCGGCGGAATTATTTATCGCGTTTCTTGGGATGGGAAACAGTTTGATGGCGTGGCATCGGGATTTCGAAATATCTACGACGCTGCGATCAATCGCGACGGTGAACTATTCACCTACGATGCGGATATGGAGTATGACTTCAACACGCCTTGGTATCGACCAACGCGGATTTGTCATGTGACGAGTGGTGCGGAATTTGGTTGGCGTAATGGGGCTGGTAAACGTACGCCGTTTTACGCCGATAATATGCCGGGAGTGCTTGATATAGGACCCGGTTCACCGACTGGTATGACATTTGGATACGGTGCGAAGTTTCCTGCCAAGTACCAGAATGCACTGTATGCGCTCGACTGGAGTTGGGGGCGGCTGTATGCCGTGCATCTTGAAGAAGATGGTGCCTCCTATAAGGCGACCAAAGAAGAATTCCTGACAGGGGCTCCTTTGCCGATCACGGATGCGATTATTCATCCTGGTGACGGTGCTATGTATTTTACGATTGGTGGTCGACGAGTTCAGTCTGGCCTTTACCGTGTTACCTATATTGGAGACGAGTCGACAGAGCCTGTTGTTGCAGAACCACGTACGCCAAACGAAGCGACTGTGATTCGGCGCAAACTGGAAACTTTTCATGGCAAACAGGATCCGGCTGCGATTACAGTCGCCTGGCCCTACTTATCCGCCGAAGATCGATTCGTTCGATTTGCGGCAAGAAACGCCGTCGAACATCAGCCAACTACATTATGGGCGGAGAAGGCCTTGTTGGAATCCGATCCGGCGAAACAAGTAGAAGCCTTGTTGGCACTGACGCGCGTCACCGGTGTTTGTCCCCTACATCGCAAAGGCGAAACTGCCGAAATCGATACGGGAATGCGCGACCGAATCCTATCCGCTGCGATTGCGATTGATTCATCAAAACTAAATCAATCCCAGCGGCTTACACTTCAACGAACGATTCAACTTGCGCTGATCCGATTTGGTCGTCCTGATGAAGTGATGGTCAATCGGTTGATTGCAAATCTTGATCCGCAATTTCCAGCCAACTCATTTGAACTCAACTGGTTTCTCTGCGAAACCCTGGCATTTCTACAGTCGCCGACCGTTGCCAGCAAAGCGATCGAATTGATCCAAACAGCTCCCGCTCAAGAAGAGCAAATGCAATATGCTCGATCGATTCGAATGTTAAAGCCTGGGTGGACACCTGAACTGCGGATTGCTTATTTCGAGTGGTTTCTAAAGGCCGCCAATTACAAAGGTGGCGCAAGCTTCGATAAGTTCATTGAATTCATTCGGAATGATGCGGTTGCCTCGTTGTCTGACGATGAAAAATCCTCGTTGGCCGAACTGCTGGCGATCAAGCCGGAAAAAAAATCGGCTCTGGAAAATTTCGGAAGTGTGTTCGAGGGTCGTGAAGAAAATAAATGGACTCTCGAAGAACTGTCAGCTGCTGCGCAAACCGGTCTCACTCAGCGTGATTTCAAGAACGGTCAAAAAATGTTCGCCGCTAGTGGGTGTTACGCTTGTCACCGTTTTGGTAATCAGGGTGGCATGACTGGGCCCGATCTAACCTCTGCCGGTCGTCGCTATTCGCCCCGTGATTTACTGGATCAGGTCATTCATCCAAGTAAAGTCATCAACGAACAGTTCTCCGCAGTCACCGTCGTGACCAACGAAGGGAAGGTGCATAACGGAGTTGTTGTGAATTTGAACGGTGATGGTTTGACACTGAATACGGATCTGACGAATCCGAATCAGCGCGTCAACATCGACCGTAAGCAAATTGACGAATTAGTCGTTTCCAAGACCTCGCCGATGCCGGAGGGATTGTTCAGTCGGATGACCGAAGCTGAAATTCTGGATCTGGTCGCCTATTTGCTCAGTGCAGGTGATGCCACGCATGACTATTTTAAACAGTGATGGATCCCGTTGATTCTGTCGGGTTCAAGATGTAAGCAAGCGTCGCAACGGATGTGCGACGCGAAGGGAAAAGCATCCTGGTCAGTGGCACCCCAGATTTTTTCGTTGTTAATCTCGCTGCGAAAATAACAACGTGGAAAATGAGCTAACCGAATCAAGGCGGACAGTAACTTGCCTCGCTTTTCACCTCTGTTTGTGAGGCGACCAGACCGTCGTTCGCCGAATGGGAGCTCGAAACAGCCCGGTTTGTTAGTCTGAAATTGCCTCGCTTGCTGATTTCAAAGGCCGTCTCTCGCTATGAACGGTTGGCTTGCGAGGTAGATCGTTGCTATCAATCCAAATCAGCCGCTTCCCGAAATTAGCAGTTTTGGATGGAAAAACGCGCGGCGATAGATTTTGCTTGTCACTCTCTGGGATCGTTAGTAGGATCGCCTAGATCACCCTTGCTGTTTTCGCGATTTGCTTGCTTGACACACCACCGTGTCGTGCTGATCAAGGTGTTCGCATTCAGGACTAACTTCAGGCATCAGGTCGGGTGAGCTGAATGACGGGTTGTTCCTGACAGCGAAAAGGGCCACTGTGATGAAGTAAGATTTGCGAGAGGCCCATTTTGAGTGCGATTTTGGCTTCCAGCTATTCAGGAATCAAATTGATTGAGCGCTATTCGCGGATCTATTGTTGCGGGGGAGGCCGGGTTCGCGGAGTGTTCACCTTTCTACTTGTGAGATTTATATGATTAGGCCCCGCGGATCCAATTATCTCTCATCGGAAAAGCGGCGACGACTAAAGGGGCGTTGTTTGTCCGTCGACCGTTTGGAGCAACGCTTGTTACTCGCAGGCGATTTGACGGCGCATTGGTTGGCCGATGATTTGTCAGCGAATCTTCAAGCGGGAACGGTGGTAACCGAATGGATTGATTCGGTTGCCGATTTGCAATCGCGTGCATCGGGATCGCCGACCATGGAGTTCGATCCGTCAAGTGGCAGGGCATTGGTTCGATTCAATGGCAACGACGGTGTCGATACGTTGGTGGTTGATTCGAGGCAGAATCCATTGTCCGAAGCGAATGATTTCAGCGTCGTTGTTGTGTTTCGCACCGACGACACTGAGTTAGTGGGTGGTGATGATCAGTGGTTTCATCACACGGGAATCGTGGATGCAAATCGGATGGGATTTGGGCATGATTGGGGTTTGAGCGTCAATGCTTTGGGGCAAGTGACGACTGGCATGGGCGGTGGCTTTGCCCTCGAGCCCCGTACCGTTATTTCGTCCGTCTCAGGGGTGAATGACGGTCGACTTCACACAGCGATCGTCACGCGTTCAGGCGCTACGCTTACCTTGTCGGTGGATGATCAGGAAATGAATTATCGGGATGATGCTCCTTCGACACAACGCAGTAATCTCGATTTAACTTTCGGTGCCTTAGCCGAGGGACGTTTGCCCTTTCATGGTGATATTGCCCAGGTGAGACTTTATAACGGCGCACTAAACCGAACTGAAATCGTGGAACTGCGGGCTGAGATAGACGCTTACTATCAAAATACCCTGCCGCAGGCGCATGACGATACCTATGAACTTCGAGAAGATGCGTTGTTGTTTCCTGTCAATGTGCAGAGCGGGGTGTTAGCGAATGATTGGGACCTTGAGGGTGACCCTCTCACTGCAGAATTGATAAGTGAACCGAAAGTCGGTACGGTCGCTTTGGCCGAAAACGGTTCCTTTGTTTATACGGCTCCCCAAGATTTTTTTGGCATAGATCGCTTTACTTACGCGGCGAAAGATCATCGCTCGTCGCCCATTGCTACGGTATCACTTAACGTACTTCCAAGTTACGATTCTCCCCAACCCGTTGCCGATACTTACCAGGTATTGCCGGGGGAGTTGCTCCAGATTCCTGCCCTTATCGGTTTGCTGGCCAACGATGGAAATCCAGATCGTGTGAATCTGACTGTATCTGAAATTCGCCCAGTAAACGCTGGGACTCTTTCGCTGAATTCGGATGGAGCATTTGTCTACGATTCGAATGGTTTTGAAGGTGCCGCCACGTTTGCCTATCAGATTCACGATGGGACAACGGTCACGGGACCTGTCGAAGTGACGATCGGAGTCAACACGCCACCCATCTCTGTCGATGATCATTACGTTATTGCAGAGGACGGGTTGTTGGTTGTCGATGCGATCGAAGGGGTGATCTCCAATGATTTGGATCCGCAGACTGACAACGTTCTTTCGGCAACGTTGCTGTCGGATCCAAAGAACGGCACATTGGAGTTGAAGCCTGACGGTAGTTTTTTCTACGCCCCGAATGCTGAATACTCAGGTGTCGATACATTTGAATATAAACTTTTCGATGGTTTTGAAGAATCAGAGGTGTCGACTGTCACGATTCGCGTTCAAATCGTTGATGATCCGCCGACAGCTGCTGTTGATAGGTATTTTGCTCTGCCAGGTCAGGTATTGGCGATTGCCGCGGATACAGGTTTACTGTCAAATGACTTTGACATGGAGGGTCAGAGCCTCGCAGCTCGTCTGCTAACTCGCCCCGCCAACGGTACGGTTGTGCTGCAGCAAGACGGTTCATTTGTTTACGAGGCAAACACCGAATTCGAAGGACGGGATACGTTTTCGTATGTTGCCAACGATGGTGTTACTGATTCCGAGGAGACGTTTGTTTTCGTCCAGGTCGCTGCGCGGCCGGTAGTCATTAGCGAGTTTCTGGCTGTGAACTCCGAAACCGTGCCAACGCGTTTACGAGATTCGGTAGAAAGTCGATTTCGAGGAGTTGATCAGTTTTTCGATTGGATTGAAATTCAAAACTTGCTCGACGTCGATTTGGATATCTCGGGTATTTATCTAACGGACGATGTTGCAGCTCCGATGAAGTGGGAATTTCCAGCTGGTTCAGTCATTCCGACTGGCGAATTCCTGGTTGTATTTGCCTCTGGACTGGATGTCGTCGATCCCCTACTCGATGAGCGAGGCTTGTTGCATGCGAATTTTAAAATTGGCAATCAGGGGGAGTATTTAGGGCTGACAAATCAATCGGGAACGACAATCGATCGATTTGAGAACCCTCCGGAACAGTTACTGGACATCTCTTACGGAAGATTAGATGAGCAACCTTCCTATTTTGCTAAGCCGACGCCCGGTGAGGAAAACCTGAACGCACGCTTCGATCGAATGAACGAAGTGGCTGTCGATCCGATTCATGGATTTTATGATTCACCGATTCAAGTCACGATTGCCAGTGAGGATCCTACCGCTCGTATTCGTTACACGTTGGATGGATCGGAGCCGACAGAAGATAACGGTAACGACTATACCGGTCCCATCTCTATTTCGTCTACGACCACATTACGAGCGACAGCTTGGGGGAACCAATCCCTGCCGGCGCCGATCACGACCCACAGTTATCTGTTTTTGGCTGACATCATGCGGCAATCGCCCAGTGGTGATGCGCCCAACGGTTGGCCCGATCGTCCCGTGCGAGGACAAGTATTTGATTATGGCATGGATCCCGCAATCGTGAATGATCCGACGTGGGGACCACAGTTGTCGGATGCATTGACTCAAATTCCCTCTGTTTCGATTGTGTTGGGGCAGGATGATTTGACCGGCAAGAAGGGAATCTATGTCAATCCGACCCAGGATGGTCGCGACTGGGAGCGACCGGCTTCGGTAGAGTTGGTTTATCCGGATGGAACCCGCGGTTTTCAGATTGATGCGGGACTTCGTATCCGTGGCGGTTTTAGTCGGGGCGGATTTAACCCCAAACATTCGTTTCGATTGTTCTTTCGTGATCAGTACGAGGGAGTACTGAACTTTCCGCTGTTTGATTCTGAAGGCACTGATGAATTTCGTGCCATCGATCTGCGGACGGCACAAAACTATGCCTGGAGTAACGACACCTTTAATGATGAAACGCGAAACAGTTTTTTGAGAGATATTTTTTCCCGAGACCTGCAGCGCGAAATTGGTCAGCCTTACACCCGCGGGCGTTATTATCATTTGTATTTGAACGGACAATACTGGGGCCTTTACCAAACGGAAGAACGCCCCGAGGCCTCTTTTGCCGAAACCTACTTAGGAGGTGAGGCTGCGGATTATGACGTGATCAAAGCCAGTGGGGGAACGCTTCAGGCGACCGACGGCGAACTTCAGCCTTGGCGAGATCTTTGGGAAATTGCCCATCGTGGCTTTGAGTCACTCGAAGATTACTTCTTGATTCAGGGGAAAAACCCTGATGGAAGTGATAATCTCAATCTGCCGGTGCATGTTCAAGTCGACAATGTGATTGATTTTGCCATCAACTACATGTTCACCGGCAATCAAGATATGCCCACGTCGTTAGGCAATGCATCGGCTAACAATTTTTGGGCCATTCGTAATCCTAATACGCGAGATGGTTGGCAGTTTGTTGCTCATGACAATGAGCACAATATGTTGTCGGCAAGGGACGATCAAACTCGCGATGATCCCGCCGGACGAGCTTTCGGTTCCTTTAATCCAAAGTATCTGCATCAGCAGTTGGACGCCTTGCCGGAATATCAATTGCGGTTTGCTGATCGTATTCAGAAACATTTTTTCAACGGTGGCGCAGTAACTCGGGAAAGGGCTCAAGCCTTAATGCAGGCACGCGTGGAACAGATCAACACAGCGATTGTCGCTGAATCCGCGAGGTGGGGTGATCAACATAACGAACCACCACTCACAAAGGAT
Organism: Pirellulaceae bacterium; assembly: GCA_029243025.1. NCBI lineage: Bacteria > Pseudomonadati > Planctomycetota > Planctomycetia > Pirellulales > Pirellulaceae > Pirellulaceae bacterium. The sequence continues at coordinate 21,421 of JAQWSU010000054.1, forward strand.
ACCTGGCGAAAAGAAGTTGATTGGCTCCTGAATACTTTTCTGGGTCAACGCACACAAGTCGTTCTGAACCAATTCCGGAAACGTGGCCTTTATCCAAGCGTCGAAGCACCGCAATTGAATCAACATGGTGGATTGGTTGATGTTGGATTTTCGCTCGAGATGGCAACGCCAACAGGAGTGATCTACTACACGCTGGACGGAGAGGATCCACGGGAAATTGGCGGTGCAATCGGTGCGAAGGCGCGCGAATGGTTGCCCAATCAACGACTCGATTTCCAGGTCGATACGCGAGTTATGGCACGGGTTTGGACCGGGGCTGAATGGAGTGCATTGAGCGATGCTCACTTTCAGGTAGGCGAAGCAGTTAGCCCAATCGCTTTGCGCATTTCCGAAGTTCACTATCACCCATTGCCCGCTTCTGATGTGGAAGTGGCGGCAGGGTTTGAAAACGCCGATGACTTTGAGTTTATCGAGTTGGTTAACACGTCAGAGCAAACGCTTGATCTTGGCCGTGCCGAATTGGTGCGAACCGACGTTGAAGGCAGGAAGGTAGGAGTTGATTTCGATTTTGCCGCAGCTGAGGTGGTACGCTTGGAGGCAGGAGAACGTGTTGTCGTGGTCGAAGATCGGGCGGCATTTGAATTCCGCTATGGCACTGAGCTACCTGTCGTTGGTCAATGGAGTGGTCGCTTGAGTAATGCCGGTGAGTTACTGACACTATTGGCTGACGGTCAACCACTGCAGCAATTTAGTTACGATGATGAGTGGTACCCGAATACGGATGGTGGAGGCCGATCTTTAGAGATCCTGGATCCAGCAAATCCCAATCTTGATAGCTGGAAGCTGGCCGCATCCTGGCGAGCAAGTTCGCTTCCCGGTGGTTCTCCGGGACGCGCATCGCGAATTGTCGGAGATGTCAACAACGACGGTGTCTTTAACCCGAGCGACCTCGTGCTGGTTTTTCAAGCTGGCAAATACGAAGATCACATTCCGAAGAACGCCATTTTTGAGGAGGGAGATTGGAATGGCGATGGCGACTTTAACTCGAACGATCTTGTGCTGGCGTTTCAGGTTGGTGCCTTTGTCGCTGCTGGAAAACCGTTGGATCATCAAATAGCCGCTGCGATTGATGCACTTTTTGCGGCCGAAGATGATGAAGAATAATCTCCGCGATTCTATCGCTGGTTGTTGATTCAGCTGCCATGAATGTGGTTCCTGCGATCAATCCCCAATGAAATCTGTGGTTTGTGTGAGCCATTCGATTTGATTTCGTGTCGGAATATCCTGAATCCAATTCCGCTGCACAGTCACGGGAATCGCCAGCCCGACCGGTTGAATTCGCTTGGGCAGTTTGGGGAGATTTATTCGAACCCGAGGAAGATCGTTGAGGAACGGCTTTGTCTTCGGACCCAACGTTTGTAAAATCGAGTGCGGACAAGTTGGAGTAAATAGCTGCGGAGAAAAAGAATTGCGTTCTGAATCACCTTCATCGACAGACAAGTTTGACGCCGGTTGGAAGCTCGAGAATTCCTATGCACGACTTCCCGATGTGTTTTTTCAGGAGGTCGATCCGGCGCCCGTCGCGGCTCCAGAGGTTTGCACGTGGAACCAAAGCCTCGCATCACAGCTTGGTTTAGATTTGATTGATTTACCCCAATCCGAATTAGCACGACTACTGACAGGACAAAGGATGCCTCCCGGAGCGAAACCGATCGCCCAGGCTTACGCGGGGCATCAGTTCGGCGGGTTCACCATGTTGGGAGATGGGCGTGCTATTCTGCTTGGAGAGCAGCGTACGCCGACTGGGGAACTGCTTGACATCCAATTCAAAGGTGCGGGGCGAACGCCATTTTCGCGTGGCGGTGATGGGCGAGCTGCATTGGGGCCAATGCTTCGCGAGTTAATCATTAGCGAATCGCTAGCTATGCTGGGGATCCCAACGACGCGCAGTCTCGCGGTTGCGACCACGGGGGAAGTTGTCCAACGTGAAACACCTTTAGCCGGAGCGATTCTGACGCGCGTTGCCGCGAGCCATTTACGGGTTGGTACTTTCCAATACGCTGCCGCCCGCCAAGAAATTGGAAATCTGCAAGCCTTGGTCGATTATGCCATTGACCGGCATGATTCGGACTTAGTGGGCCATCCAAAAACATACCTCGAGTTTTTTCGACGTGTGATGGATCGACAGGCGGCGTTGATTGCGCAGTGGCAGCAAATTGGATTCATTCATGGTGTGATGAATACGGACAATATGACGATTAGCGGCGAGTCGATTGATTTTGGACCATGTGCATTTATGGACCACTATGACCCGGACACTGTCTTTAGTTCTATCGATCACGGTGGTCGATACGCCTACGGCAATCAACCTCAGATCGGACAGTGGAATTTGGCACGATTTGCCGAAACGTTGCTCACTTTGATCGATGATAAGGCCGAGGCCGCAGTCGAGATGGTAACCGATGTGCTCAAGGATTACCTGCCGTGTTATCAGCGGTATTGGATGGATGGAATGCGGAGAAAGTTGGGATTGCAGTCAGAGGAAGAGCATGATCTCGAAATGATCGAAGGACTGCTGAATTGGATGCAAAACGCGAATGCCGATTTCACCGTGACTTTTGATCATCTCTCAACGAAGAAGTTGTGTGACGATCGCTATCAAGACGGAATATTTCAAACGTGGTACCAACGTTATTCGGAACGCTGCGAGCGGGATTCGTTAGATTCAAGCTCAAGCGAAGCGTTGATGCGATCAGTGAATCCATCGGTGATTCCTCGCAATCACCGAGTGGAGGAAGCCTTGGCGGCAGTTGTTTCTGATAATGATTTGTCGGTGATGAATCGACTGCTGACTGCAATGGATTCCACCTATGAACGTGATGAAAAATATGCCGAATACCGTAGTCCACCACCAACCGGGTTGGCGCCCTACCGAACCTTTTGCGGAACTTGATCTCGTAACGCCGGACCCGAGACTGGCGGATTTTTGCGCCGGTTATCAATCAAAACAAAGGTCTTGGGGCCGTTCTGCAAAAAGCGAAATGCCCCATCATCGGTTCGCCTGAGTTGGGCCAATTCACTGTAACGAAGTAAAATGCCGCGCAATCCTCTTGGTTGATGCTTCTTAGAATCCAACGATTTTTTGCGTGATTAATTTTGAATTGATTCAAGTGCCGGAATTGACATTTCTGGAAAGCCCTAGGATGCTGCAGCGTTGATCACAAAGCTGATTTAATCGTTTCCAAACTGACGCCGAGCAGTTTGCTTGCGATCGCATTGAGGTCGGACTCCTCACCTTGGAAATGGAAGGTGCGATGAATGTGGGTCAAGCTTTTCCGGGGCCAAGAGCGGCCGCGCGGGAAGAAGTTTCCAGCTCGTAGAATGGCCCTAATCCCGGCTTGCCTAGCTCGAGGGGGCCGTCGTTGTAGCTGTTAATCACGTCGCCCGCATAGGGTTGGTCCTGTAATTTCCACATCGAGTTCACATACTGGTCAGCGGGCTGATTCTATTGGACAAGGGTTAATAGCTGGTTGTCCGAATCGTAGCTGGCTGCGATCTTCAGTCGCTTGGCCGGCACTTTGCCAAAGTAGTCGTCGTTCATAATCGCTCCGAGTTTGGATGCCGGTCCCTGGCGGAACGGAATGGCGATCGTTGTGGTCGGGGACGGGTTGAACATCCCCAAGATCCAAACTGAGAGCAATCCAGTATTTTTCTGCCATGCTTTGTTGCCAGCGTTGCGGATGGTGTTTTCTGACTGATAGGCGACGAGCGATAAGCTGTTGGGAACCGAAGTCTTTCATGTTGCAGCAACGTTGGCTCGCGAGAGTAGCTTGATTTTCCGCTGGAGATCGATCGAGAAAATCGTTCCGGAATAGTTGGTGAGTTTGAAATTCTTCTTGAATGTTATTTGGTTCTTAGTTTTCTTCACGATGGGATACGGCTCAGTGTCAATCGGAGCAGGCGTTTGCCAATGTTCTAAGTCGAACGGGTCATCTTGCTTGAAGAAGATCGAGAATTGGCCTGCTTCGGGGCCCATCCAAAAACGATCTTCTCCGCCAAAGGCATTGATGTGCGGAACACGTTGGTCGGAAGCGATTGGATTTCGGTTGATCCAACCCAGACTCATGCCTTGATTGCTGGAAGCCGAACTGGTCATAACACGTCCCTGATAAGCAGGCACCACGGCGACTTGCGCCGATTGGTCTGCGGAAGACAGCACATGTAGTTTCCACATGCTGTTTTAGGAACTGGACGTCGTCATCGAATGTCGTGGCAGGGAGGGGGCCGTTCAGCGCAGCAGTGCACTGAAGACGAAACAGTAGATGAAACAGTAAAACGTATGCGTGGATCTCATGGATTTTATTCGAATTCTGTTGGCAATAGGGTGGCCCAGGCCGGCCGAAACAGTTGCGGAGATGATCCTGATGGCCACTCTCGGAAACGTCGGAAGCGAGCGTCACTTTACCTGTAAATCGTGTTTGAAAAAAATTGGAACGCAGCTGTTTGAAATTATTTGCATCTGCTCCGATCGAAGAGTTCTACGTTGGACCTACCTCCGTCTGATTCTGGAGGCGCTGGTCCCACCAGAAATCCAAGCCAATTGAAACAACCGACAGAATTTCTCTCCGTTTTGCTGGTCGGTGGGTACAATTCGAAGCATGAGTCTAGCAAAGGTAATTCTGAAATCCGAACGCAAGCGAATGCTCCCAACCTTAATCGGGTTTGGACTCTCGTTGGTGCAATTGCACCCACCGCTTGCTAACGCGAACGAAACGGAAGGCAAGGCGGCGACGACCGCAGCAGAAATCGGCAAGCAAATTTTTTTGGATACGACTCTTTCTAATCCGCCTGGGCAAGGCTGCGTTTCCTGTCATCAGGCTTCCGCAGCATTTGCCGATTCAAGACGCGTATCGCCAGGGGCAGTAGCCGGTCGGCAGGGAAAACGAAATTCACCTTCACTCATGTACGCTGCGCTGATTCCGGGCCGTGCTTACGAGGATGTTTTCACGAAAGATGGTGAGGAAATCTATGCCTGGGAGGGAGGACTTTTTCACGATGGACGAGCGCGTGATCTGTTTGATCAAGTACAGCAGCCATTCTTTGACCGCACTGAGATGAACCTGGCTGATAAGCATGCGCTTGCGTCGAAGTTGCGATCAGCGACCTATGCCACTGATTTCAAGAGCTGGATGGGTGAAGAAGCCTGGTCTGACGATCAACAGTTGACTTACCACGCGTTTCGAGCTTTGGTCGAGTTCCTGAAAGAACCTATGTTTCGTCCCTTTGACGCTCGCATCGATAATTTCCTTGCTGGTCAGCGCGACGCTCTTACCAAAGCTGAAAAGCGTGGCCTCAAGCTGTTTCGAGAGGAGGGTAAATGCGCCGACTGTCATTTTCTTACCCCCACGAACTGGGAGAAACCGCTGCTTAGCGACTTCGGATACGATAATTTGGGCGTGCCTTCTCGGGGAGAGAAGGATCCAGGACTCGGAGCGCTCACAAAGAATTCTGATGAACTGGGTCAATTTCGGGCTCCATCGCTTCGTAACATTGCGCTGACTGCACCGTACATGCACAATGGTTCGATTGCCACGCTTCGTGACGTGATCGAGTTCTACAATAAACGTGATGAAGAAAAAAAACGTTGGGGGCCGACCGATTATCCCCAAACCGTTAACCATGATGATATGGGAAAACTTGGCCTGACGGATCAACAAGTCAGCGACTTGGTTGCACTCATGCATGCCTTTACGGATCGCACCTTGTTGAACATTAAGCCAGATGACCTCTTTCCCCGAACCCCGAAAAATGTGCCGAGCACTCAGGACAAACGTTTTTTTTTTCCGGATTGGACCCACCGATTAGATCCATCATTTCCAGGTGCAGGGGATCTGGAAAAATAGCTTGTGAGGTACGGGGCCGTTAAAATCCTGTTGAGGAAAATCGAAGACTTGATGCGGCAGCGGAGCATTTTCGCTGCTGCCCAGAAAAGAAGCTGTACACGATGTTTCGTAACTTCCTCTGCTTTATCTCCGTTTCAGCGCATCATCAAAATACGGGTGTCGTCCTGATCTGCCTTGTCTTGCAGCTGCTTGCCAGTGGCAGATTGCTTGCCGATGAGGAAGAGGAAACGGTGAGCCCGGCGATTTCTCCGTCAGCAGCTCAGGCAACTTGGTCGTATCCAGAGAATTTCGCCTTCGAACTCTGGGCAGACCAGTCGCTTGTGGCAAACCCGGCTGCTATTTCTTTTGACGAAGCTGGGCGATTATTTGTAGCAGAGCATTTTCGCAATCGAAAAGGGACGGAAGACGATCGCATGCATCCTTATTGGATGGACGATGACTTTGCGATTCGCACAGTGGACGATCGCCTGGCCATGTATCGTAAATGGGCAGCGGCAGGGAAGAAGCCAATGAGCTTCTACACGGAGCATGCCGACAGGATTCGCATTGTGAGCGATTCCGATGGAGACGGAGTTGCTGACCGATCGGTAACCTACGCCGAATTCGGTGAAGTGCTCGATGGCGCCCTGGTGGGATTACTGGCTCGACCAGACGGCATCTGGGTAACGAATATCCCACATCTCTGGAAACTGACAGGCTCGCGAGATGACGGGATGGCGGCTGAAAAGGAGCAAGTGCTTACTGGTTTTGGGGTGAAGGTCTCACTACATGGGCACGATTTGCACGGCATTATCGAAGGTCCCGACGGACGATTCTATTGGAGCATTGGCGACCGTGGGTATCATGTCAAATCAAAGGAAGGCAATCTATTTCACGATGCGTATGCCGGCGCCGTTTTTCGTTGCGAACGAGATGGATCAGACTTTCAAGTATTTGCGACCGGTTTGCGCAATCCTCAGGAGCTTGCGTTCGACGAGTTTGGGAATCTGTTTACCGTTGACAATGATGCGGATGGGGATGATCGTGCTCGAGTGCTCTATCTTGTCGAAGGAGCCGATTACGGTTGGCGGATGTCTTACCAATGGCAGGATCAACACAAGATTTCTTGGGCTCCGTTCGTTGAACGGACTTGGTGGCGCGAAGGTTTGTGGGAAAATAAGGCCGGTCGCAGTCCCACCGTACTTCCAGCCATTGGCCATTTGACCGAAGGTCCCTGCGGATTAGTAAGGATACCGGAGCTGAGCACTTTTCCGGACGAGTCTCGTGGTGCATTTTTGATTGTCGATTTTCGCGGCGCGGCGATCAAAAGCAATCTTTGGCAATTCAAGGTCGACCGTCGGGGTGCCGGATTTCAAATGGTGGATTCGAAGCCGCTCATTTCTGGCATGATGCCGACTGATATTGAGTTTGGGGCTGACGGCGCACTTTACATCGCTGATTGGATTGAGGGCTGGTCGGGCGATGGAATGGGTCGCATTTGGAAAATGAGCTGCGCCGTTGAAAAACAACGGGAAGCAAAGCTGGCCAAAGCTCAGAAATTGATGCAGCAACCGACCGGTGAATGGTCGGACGAATTGTTAGCTGAGTTGCTGGGACATGTCGATGGACGAATCCGTTTGAAGGCTCAGTTTGCAGTTGTCGACCGACCTGAATGGATCACAATGCTTCAGGCAATTGCTCAATCAGGAAATCGGATGGCTCGCTTGCATTCGCTGAGAGCACTCGGGCAAATTCAACGCTCGGCTCACAATCAAACAGCCGCTTCTGTTCTTGCGCCAGTTGCGAATCTGTTGGGTGATCCTGATGAAGAAATTCGAGTTGCGGTGGCTCGCTTGCTTCGTGATACGCCGATGGAGAAGATGTTGGAGCCACTGAAACAATGTCTCGCCGATCCATCCCCGCGGGTGCGTTTTTTTGCGACGCTCGCCTTGGGCCGTTCGGGGAGTCCAAATACTATTTCTGCGATCTCCGAACTGATCATCACTGACTCAGAAGTAGACGAGTGGATACAGCACGCGGCGGTGATGGCGTTGACCGAAATCGCGGCTGAACATCGACAAGAAGTTATGCAGCTGGCAAGTCACGATCATCCACAGGTTCGACTGGTCGCATTGCAGGTAGCCAGCCGTATGGAAACTCAGCAAGTTGCTAGCTTCCTGCACGATCCTGATCCTCGGTTGGTTCTAGAAGCCGCTCGCGCTATCAACGATGGACCGATTCCAGAAATGTTACCGAACTTGGCAGCATTGATAAGTAATGAAGAAGCAATCAATGATGTTGATCTTGCACTTCGCGTTTTGAATGCGAACTTTCGCCTTGGCGAGCCGTCGCACGCTAGTCGGGTGGCGACTGTCGCTGCAAATGCAAACGCCCCCGAACTGATTCGACGAGAAGCTTTATCGCTACTCGCGGAGTGGCCGGTCCCGTCTCCTCGAGAACGGATTGCCGGAACATGGCAGCCCTTGCCTCTTCGGAGTTCAGCTGCTGCAGCGAAAGAGGCTGCACGTGTTGTCCCTGAACTTGTTCGTGACCGGTCAACTGCAGTAAGAAAGGCTGCCGTCGCATTGGCCCAGCATTACGAAATCAATCAAGCCACCGATAGCCTGCTCGAGTTGGCTGCTGACTCGCGACTACCTGCAGCTGAACGAGCTGAGGTGATTCGGAGTATTTCTTTCCTGGATGCAGCAACGGTAGCAGACGTCATGCAGAATGCGTTGGGCGATGCGACGCCCGAAGTTCGGGCTGCCGGACGCGATTTGCTTGCTGTCCACGAGCCCTCCCAAGCACTCGATATTTTCGAAGCGACGCTGGTGGATGGTCAGCTGCTTGAACGCCGATTCGCTTTGCAACAACTGGCGCGAATGGAGCCCGATCGTGCCTTTGAAATGGTTGTTGGTCAACTGAAACTCGTGGCGGAAGGGCGTAGTTCCCATGAGTTAGAGTTGGATATTTTGACCTCTGCCAAAGACAGTGCGAATCTCATTACGATCCACGGGAATGATCGGAAACGACGTCGAGCTGAAATCGCACCTTTGCTGCAGCAATACCGAGAATTTTCCAGCCAGTCGTTGAATAATCCCGTACTCGTCGAATATCGTTCTGTACTACAAGGTGGGGCTGAGGCACGCGGACGTAATATCTTCTTGCGAAATCAAAATAGCCAATGTGTGCGTTGTCATCGTGTTGATTCTCAGGGTGCAAGTCTTGTCGGACCCGACCTGTCCGATGTGGGACGCCGCTTGTCACGTTTGCAGATTGTTGAATCGATTGTTAATCCCAGTGCGCAAATCGCTCAGGGATATGAGGCGGTTACACTGATGACGGTCGACGGTAAAACGGTCTCTGGAATTGTGACTGCCAAGTCGAATGAGTCGATCACGATTCGACCGCTAGTCGCCACGGAAAACGAGGCGAGTGGACATCAAGATGGACTCGCGGCAGCAGTCGATGCGGCCCCGATCACTATTCCGATGAAGCAGATTGAAGAAATTGTGAAATCACCGAAGTCCGCGATGCCGGACGATCTCCACAAGACACTCACATTGATCGAATTACGCGATTTAGTCGAATTCCTTGCGACCCGCCGCACTCCATCCAAGTAGTGGACTCGCGTCGACGCGGTTGTTTGTTGGCTGCCGCGATCTTATCTGCTTGGCGTTGGGATGCGTGGGATCCTGACTGGCAAGAAAAGTTGCTGCTGATGACAAATGGCTCGTGCGTGCAAGACAGTGAGTCTTTTGGCGACGTGGACCATTTTGTCGGGCGGCGGTTGTTTTGTGTGCTTTGTTTTTTCAGCATTCAACTCGTCTGTTTTTACTTCTCAGCGGTATTGCCAGTGTCTGCTTGTGTTGCGTGCATCGCTTGGACCGAAGCGTTTGCGCCTTCAACAATGCGTGGACCGAGGTTGCGGCCATAAAAGCTTACGCTCGCTTCGTAACCGCCTCGGTCATATTCCTCTGGCGAAAGAATGTAGCTGACCCATGCGTCGGCAAGACCGCCTACCGTGACATGCGGGGTTCCGCTGAGCCGGATCGCGTGCTGTTTGATCTGTATTCCGAGTTCCGCAGCCATCTCACCCGGGACTCCGATAATCAGCAAATCACCCAAACGGAAACAACTACTTGCCGTTTGAGAGGGAAACATCACGGGCAACATTTTCTGCAGAAGTTCCTCGCTCAATCCATATTCATCGCCACCTGTTTTCATGAAATCGGGATGCCATCGTCTTTCGGGGAGTTCGAACGTCTCCGAATGGTAGCCGAAGATTACTTTGCGTTTGGGCTTCACCTTCGTCCATAATTGGTGCGCGTATTGCGACAGTTCTTGCCCGTATCGTTCTGCAGCTTTCCAGCGATCATCCCCTGAGCCAGGTCGAACGACGGGCGCTTGATCACCTTCGGCACCGTTGTAATACATGACATTGACATTCTTGCCGATCGTACGTTCCAGGGATCGTTGTAAGTGTCCAGGCCAGCCTCCGGAGAAGAGCATTTGTTTGGCCGACATGAATGTTGGATGGGCTGTAAAGGTAACTAGCACGGCTAATGGGCGACCGGTAGTTTGATCGATTCGCGTCACGGTTAGTGATTTGTCTGTTAAGCCGTCGCGCTGTCGCCGATTACGGTTCCAGCCAATCATTTCTTCCGATGCCGTTCCGACCACGACGTCGACTTGTTTCCAAGCTGCCTGCTGAACGGCCAATTGACAACGCTCCAAGGTCCACTTGTAAAGGCGATTGTCGAAGATACCCATCTGTTTGTTGCCCAGCGAGTTAGCGGGGTTGATGGCATTCAAGTCGATGCTTGTGTGGGAATGGCTGGGTAACAACATAATTTGATCGGCTGCCCAGCCGTCGTTAGCGAGGCGTTTCACAAGGGCCGTTTTAAACGCAGGGGGGAACGCCAGGATGTCGGCTGTGAGTAGCGCAAACTTGCGATTCGTGTCACCAGCGGAGATGACAAGTGCTTTTACAAACACGCGATCATGCACTCCCTCTGCCGGACGACTCATGCGTTCGCCGTAACCGCCTAGCGTTGCGTTCAGCTTCGCCGGAGGAGTGACGTCAACCTGTGATGTACCAGCCGTTAACTGAGAGGTGATTAGCGTTTTGTCAATGGATGCTTCTTCTGTCCCGCGTTCGTCTGTTTCACACAGAAATGCCATGTTTTGTCCTGGAGCGTGACCTTGCAGACTCGCTTTTTCAGTCGCGAAATCGGCTGCATCGATACTCAAGAATCTTTGCCTAGTACGGGGCTCAATACGGCTCAGTCGCTTGATTCTTTCATCTTTGCTGTCTCCGCACTCCCCGGTAACCTGCCGTATGTTCCTCTCCGCAAGACTCGCATCCGGACTCACCATTTTTGAAATCGTTCGATGAGGGATTGGAGCAGCAGAGGTCACGATTGAGATTTGCTCTGAGCGTGTAGCAGGCCTTGCGTCCATTGCGACACTACAAGCAAAGTAGACGAAACAAAAAATGGCGCTTTTAATCATGGCATTCTCGGTGCAGTCATTTGTCGGATAGGATCCACAACCTTTTTATGTAATCGAATCAGATGGTAGCCGATTTATTGAGGTCAGAAATTGCTTGCCGTTGATTCTCGCGTCTTGAAGCAAGCTCTGCAACTTTCTCACGTTTTGCCGAGCGGACCTCGGCTGAAATATGTCAAAAGTCTGAAGATCATCGAAAGACGAAATGAAAACTTCTCTGGCACGGAATGGTTGAGCGAGGGCCGTGACGTTAGTCTTGTGTCCTCAAAGTGTACCGGGAAGACTGTTGAACAAACTGGCGTCTTGTGCCGTATGAGGGCTGTTTGGATTGCTCGCTTGAAAAATGAGCGATTCGCGGTTGCCGAGCATTGCAAAAAAGTGTTTCGCATGCAGGTTTGATCCATCTGGGAAATCGATCTTAGTCGTTCCAGATGATGCATCAGGGGAATTTGTGAGAGTTGAGTACGTGTATTGATTAAATCATGATGTGGGGTAAGCATGTGCAATAAATTGATCACAACCCTAGCGAAGAGGGCCCTTCTCGGTCAGTTTTCTCCAGTGGTTGTTTGTCGGGTGATTACGAAGCAGGCGAGAGGAATAGTTTTCGTCAAGCCTCTTTTGGTTCTGAGCTTACTCGTGCTTGCGGGCTGTGATAACCGTGTCGCTAACGACACGGTTAACGTTCAAAGTGAAGTTCTGTCTCCCAATGGGAAATTGATCGCCACGAGTTTTAATTGTGAAGGCGGAGGCGCCGCGGGATATAACTACAGCAATGTGAGCCTGAGGAAATTTTCAGACCCCTTGAACCAACGCAATGGTCTTTTGGGAAAGCATAAGACATGGAGTGGATTCTCAAACATCAAGTTGCGCTGGATTGATGACGCGAATCTAGAAGTTTCTTATTCACAAGCAACGCAACCGGAGTATCGCGACCACAACTCGGTACGCGTTGAATCGAAGCACGGTGTCAAAATTCACTATTTGATTCCTGATTGATATCTTCTTCGATGAAAAAACTTGTCGAAAAACATCAGCGACTAGGCAGGGGCTGAGGTATGCCAATGAGGTATGCCAATGGATGGTGATCTGATTTGAGCGGTAACTACTGTTGCAGATAGCTGTCCAATTTGCGTTTGGCGTTGGCCAGGTAGCCCGGCATCAGTTCTGGTTGGCCACCAATTTCAAATACAAGGGCCCCCTGATAATCGAGTTCGCGGAGTCGTCGGATCAGGCGCGGATAATCGATAAAGCCATGAATCAGTGGCTTGTGCTCTTTCCACGTCTTGGGTTCGATATCGTGAATGTGGAAATGGATCAGTTTTTTACCAAGACGTTCGGCTAGCTCTAAATTGATATCGTTGTAGGCTCGGATTCCGGCTGGTGTCGCTCGTTCTTCTGGCTTCACTCGACGTAATAATTCTTCGTATTGCCCTTGATGCCCAACGTCGATCGCCGCTCCAACGTTGGCGTGGTCGACTTCATGAACGAGTCGAACAAAATCTTTCACCGATAGTGGATAGCCTGTTTCCAATGCGAGTTGAAAACCTCCTGCCTTAGCTAAATCGCCCCACTGTCTAATTCGACGAATCATCAGTGGCCAGGTTTCTTTCAGGCCCATGTCTGGCCCCGGTTTGGGATGCATGACTCCGATCTTTGCTCCGAAAAATCCGGTTGCCTCCAGAGACGTTTCCATTGTCCTGACTGCATTGCGAGCCTGTTCGCCACCCGGTGAAAAATAGTCTAACCCGCTGTAAGGTAGGTGAGTTGTGACGAGTTGGAAGTTCTGGATTGCATCCTGAATGCGAACTTTCAAATCATCATCGAGTTCATTGAATCGAAATCCTGGGAATTGACCGGGCGTTGGATCGGGCGTGCCGACAAGATTCTGCAGTTCGATTGTTTGGAAACCCAAGTTCTGTAGCAAGTCGATCGTGTCAAAAAGACCGTAGCCAGAGATCGCCGTGTTAGCACCTAGCAGATAGGGTGTGGGACGCTCATCTGCGCGTGTCGGGCATGCCGTGCCCAGAAGTGCAGCGCTCATCGCGAGGAATTCGCGACGTTGGAACTTTAAGCGTTCTAGGTGACTCTGACGGTTCCCATTCATGGAATGCTCCTGGTCTAATGTTTGTGTTCGATTCTGGGACCGAGCTAATTTCTGACAGAAGTATTGAACAGGCAGCGAAGTGGAGGAAGGCTTAGGGTGTGAATTGGTCTCCTGCTGGGCGAGCGTCGAGTCGCATTTCCTCTTGGAAAAGAATCGCCATACCTCGCAGTTTACGGGAGATTTTTCGATCGCGTACGAATTGGGATTCACCCGGATCTTTGGACAGGTCGTAGAGTTGCAGGGTGGGATTCAAATAAAGTTTCCAATTGTTCCAACGCACAGCGGCCAACGCTCCCTGGCTACCGTGATAGAAAAATGCGTCGTTGTATTCGTCGCGTTGAATTAATGGCTCCCATTCACCTGGCGGATTCCACCGTCGCCGCAGTGGGACGGACGCATTGAGTGACTGGTTCATGGATGGAGGGGGAACGGAATCAAAATCACCTGTCAGTAATGGGTTGATGTCCCGTCCATCAATAACTCGCTGCGGAGGAATTTCGATGCCTGCAAAGGTCGCGATGGTTGGGTACCAGTCCATTGCACGAACCACGGCTGCCGATTTTTTGCCTGCTTGGATGCCCAGTTTGGGCCCCCAAGCGATGGCGGGAACTCGGATACCTCCTTCGAAGGTTGAAAGTTTGCCTCCTCGTATCTTCTGTTGGGGCGTGCGTCCCGGCCCGCGGCCGTTATCCGAGGCGTAGATCACGAGCGTGTTGTCGTCGATCTTCAACCGGTTCAGACAATCAAAAATGAGACCCACGTTGTAATCGAGTTCCTGGATGGCGTCACCATACTCGCCCCAATCAGAACTGCCCTGGAACTCGTCGCTGACACCGAGTGGGACGTGAAGCATGGTGTGCGGTAGGTAGAGAAAGAATGGACCCTCTTTATTTTGTTCGATGAATTGAATGGCCTCATTCGTATAGAGTTTGGTTAGCTCTGCCGGGTCGGCTGGACGTTTAACCACATCACCATTTCGGATTAGTGGCACCCCTCCGGCCTCATTGAAATAGACGATTTCCACTGGATCGAGATTGTGCAAGAGCCCAAAGTAGTGATCGAAACCCTGGCTGCGTGGCAGGAATGGAGCCTTAAAGCCGAGGTGCCATTTGCCAATGCAAGCTGTGGCATAGCCGGTCGTTTTGAGTAATTCAGCGAGTGTTAATTCGTTGGGGTGAATGCCGGATGGCGAATCAGCTCGGTGCACCCAGGTTTCGTTGCCAATGCGGCGTGGGTAACATCCGGTCAACAGGCCTGCCCGCGAAGGGCTGCAGATTGGAGCGGCCGCATAATAGTCGGTAAAGCGGATACCTTCCTGCGCCATTCGATCAATTCGCGGTGTTTTGACCTCTGTTGCGCCATAGCATCCCAGATCGTAGTAGCCCTGATCATCGACAAAAATCAGGATGATATTTGGTGGATGATCGGTCGCCGTTTGTGACAGTGCGGCGCCAGAACCCATGAGCAGCTGTGCAAATAACAAGAAACCAATCAAGCGAAACGAGCTTTTAAAAATCATGAGTTGTTCCAACCGATTTGACTGATGCAGTTCAAGGAAATTCACCTGCTGTTTGGCCAGCGGTTTCTGATAAGCCGGACGAAGTTGGAGCGATCGGTGTTCCGGCCTGTCGCGTTGCCTCATAGCTCCTCGGTGGAGGAAGGTGAATGCCGTCTTCGCAACGGGTTGATATCCCGTGGAGGATTACCTGTTTTGGATCAAACGTCACGATTGCTGAATTTTTACGCGATGAGTTCATCGATGACTTTGCCACCGAATTGACTGAGTTGTTTAAAGCGTCCTGCGTGGTAGTAGGTTAATTTATTGTCATCGAGCCCGAGTAATCGCAGCAGCGTCACGTGGAAATCTCGGACATGATGCACGTTTTCGACAGCCTGCATGCCGGTTTCGTCTGTTGCTCCGATGGTGTGGCCGGCATTGCAGCCGCCTCCGGCCAGCCAAATTGTCATGGCGTTGGGGTTGTGGTCGCGTCCGTAGGCGACTCCACCTCGCACGCCGTTGTCGGGGGTGCGTCCAAATTCGCCACACCAAACGATGAGTGTGCTTTCAAGTAAGCCGCGGTTCTTTAAGTCTTTGATGAGCGCCGCGATCGGTTGGTCGACTCCGCGGACAAGATTGCCATGGGCACGTTCGATGTAATCGTGGCTATCCCATGTGCCGTTGTAAAGCTGGACGAAGCGGACGCCTTTTTCAACCATTTTTCGGGCGAGTAAACATTTTCGACCGAAGGCGTCCGTTTCATCTTCTCCAATGCCATACATCGATAGGGTTTGTTCGGTTTCGCCTGATAAATCAATCGCATCCGGAACCTCCATCTGCATCCGGAAAGCTAATTCATAACTTTGTAATCGGGCTGACAACTCCTCGTGGTCAGGATGTTGATCCGCATGTCGCTTGTTCATTCGGGTCAACAGATCAAGGTTTCTGCGTTGACGTGCGGGTGTCACGTCCCTCGGCGGTTGCAGGTCAAGGATAGGAGATCCCGTTGCTCGCAACGGAGTGCCTTGATAAAAAGCGGGCAGGTAGCCATTACTCCAGTTGGCGGCTCCGCCTTGTGGGTAAGAGACTTCCGGTAGAACCAAGAATCCAGGTAGATTCTGATTGACCGATCCAAGGCCATAGGTAACCCATGCACCTAGTCCCGGATCGCCGCCGAAACGATTTCCGCAATTCATTTGGTACATTGCCGTGGGATGGTTGACACTGTCAACCTGGCAGCCGCGGAAAAAACAAAGTTCGTCTGCCACTTGGGCAAGCTGTACCCAATTCTCAGCCATGTCGGCACCACTTTGGCCCTGTTTGGTGAATTGGAAGGGACTCTGTACAAAATATCGCTTGCCGCTTTCCATGGCGGACTTTTGCTCACCCTGGCGAACAAATTCTTGTAGGTGCAAATTTTTTAAAGCAGGTTTCGGATCGAAAGTATCAATGTGCGAAGGTCCACCTTCCATCGTTAGGAAGATGCAGTTTTTTGCTTTGGCAGGTAGATGGCCGTCTCGGGGCGCGAGTGGATTTTGTTTTTCGGAAGTAGATTCGTCTGCATGCGAATCCTCCGTGAGCAATGATGAGAAGGCAAGGCTTCCTAAGGAAGCGCCCAATCCGTAAAGGAATTGACGGCGGTCGTTCATTTTTTAGACTCGTAGGAAAGTCGAAATCTAATAGACGTAAAGGAACTCATTCAAATTTAAAATAACAAGACAAACGTCTGACAAGGCTTGAGTCTTACGGTCGACATCGGTGGGTTGCAGATCCGGTACGAAGTCAGCATTTGAGTAAAGTTGTTCGACGAACGAAAATTTTTCTCCAGTGTTTTCTTCGATTGCTTCGCGAACGATCTCGGCAGGAGGCAGCGGACGGGTGGGGGCAGATTTTGGTAATGAATGCTCGATTTCACGCCAATGTGTGGTTAGCTCGTCCAGTTCCAAAGGCGTGGGATCGCGTGATAGGGCCAACTGGAAGCAGCGAATGACTGCAGCGCGATCGTTGTCGGTTTCTTGTCTTGCTCGTGCTGCCAGGGTTAACGCCCGCGTGTGTGTGTTCTGACCATTGAATAGACTGAACACTTGTGGAGTCACCGTTGAGGCTTCACGCTGTTCACAAGAAAAGTCAGGTGCGGGGCGATTGAATACTTCCAGGAAGGGTGGAATCAGTCCGCGGAGCTTCAGTACATAGAGGGAACGTCGGTGCCGTTGCTCGGGGTGTGTACTGGGCATCCAAGCGGCAGCAAAGGTACCCATGACTTGTCGTGGTTGCAGGGCGACTTCCTGATTGATTTCCGGGCGACAAGGGATACCGCCAAGCGTCGTGTTAAGCTCGCCAGTAACGGCCAGCATCGCATCCCGTAATTCTTCGGCACTCAGTCGGCGGGGAGTAAATGCTGCATAGCTGGTGGCTTCAGGGTCACGATCACGCAGATCCATTGGATGGGGATGTTGGCTGGATCGGCAGTATGCGTCTGACGTGAGAATGCGGCGGTGCATCGCCTTGATCGACCAGTCCTCCTGCACGAGCGTACTAGCCAGCCAATCGAGGAGCTCCGGATGAGTCGGTTTCTTGCCAGTCGATCCGAAGTTATTGGGATTGCCTGCTATCGCCTTGCCAAAGTGCCAAAGCCAGAGGCGATTTGCGATCGTGCGCGTCGTCAATGGGTTGTTGGGGTGAGAGACCCAATTGGCAAATTCAGTACGACGACCGTCTGTCGTGTCGGGGATGGTTGTCGAAACTAAATGGTTGATTGCACTCAAGGTACCAGGTGAAACTTGTTCGCCGGGCGAAAATGGATCGCCGCCGGTTAAAATGGCTGTTTGCTCAAACTTGCTCCTTTTCATGGGAGCAGCGGGAATTCGAGTTGGCGAGGAAACGTTTCCAACGCTCTTTGTCGGTCCGTTGTAGACCGCGAGTGCGTAGGGTTGGTATCGTTCGAATTCCCAGTTGAGGCGTGCGAGTCCTTTGCGCGCAATTCGCTCTCGCCCAAACTGCTCGGGTGTAAAGTCAAGGTTCTTCGGCGGATATTCGCTTTGCGCCACCCCCGCTGCACTTAAGGTGCCTCTCGCTCGGTTGAAAAGCCCTTTCGTGATGCCTTTTGCCTTGGCTTTGTCGATCGCCTCATTCCATTTCGCGGGCGAAGTTCCTTTTTCTCGGTACCAGCGATCGGCAGCTTTCAATAAATGGCGATCAAGTTCGGCGAGCGTTTGCTGATGTGTTTGCCTAATTCTTTGGAGATATTCTTGCTCATCAAATCCCGATCTGTTTTCTTGCTCTAAGAAACTGGCTTTACGTTCGACCAACTGCGTTGTGCTGAAGACAGCTTGAATGGAGTAATAATCCCTCGTCGGAATCGGATCAAACTTGTGATCGTGACAGCGTGCACATTGCAGCGAATGGGCAAGAAATGTTTCACCGACACTGTTCGTCACATCATCGAGAAAGCGTTGACGCGCAACTTTTGGCACTTCCATTGACGTCAATTCCCAAGGCCCCATGCGCAGGAATCCCGTGGCAATGATCATTTCAGAGTTAGCCGACTCTTGTTCGTCACCGGCGATTTGCTCGCGAATAAAGCGATCAAAAGGTTTGTCTGTGTTGAAAGAACGAACGACGTAATCGCGATACCGCCAGGCATTACCTCGCTCGAAATCGTTCGCAAATCCGGATGAATCAGCGTAACGAACGACATCTAGCCACTGTTGGGCCATTCGTTCGCCGTAATGGGGAGATGCTAATAAACGTTCGATCACATCTGAAAACGCCTCTTTGTCGGAGCGGGAATCATTCAGAAAAGCTTTCACCTCGGGCGGGGTCGGAGGCAGACCGATCAAATCAAAGCTGGTACGACGAAGCAACGTTTTGCGATCGGCTCGCGGTGCGACGGTCAATCCGTCCGGTAGTTTTCGCCCGATGAGTAGGTCGATCGGATTTCTGTTGCCTTGGACACGGACTTCCGTCACAGGTTGATATGCCCACAATCCGGCTGGATCATATTTGCGATTTGTCCAATCGCGATCCAAACCTCCCGATGTCGTGACCGCGATTCCATCCTCGGCAGACCATTGATCGCCATACTCTTGTTCAAGCTCCCGTTTTCTTTCAACGTTCGGCCATTCTGCTCCCGAACGGATCCAATCATTTAGCCATTTGAGTTGCGCCGCGGACAAGCGTTCGGCCTCTTTCGGGGGCATCTCGGACCAGTTGTCATGTTGACGGGTGGCGGCTAGATACAATGGGCTCTCGTTCGGTTTTCCTGACGTGACCGACGGTTCGCCACTGTCTCCACCCGCCAGCAAACCGGGCATCGACCCGAGATCCAGTGAGCCTTCGATCTCATTCGGATCGCCGCCGTGACAACCGAGGCACTTTTCACGTAGCAGGGGGGCAACTCGACGTACGAAGAGGATTTCGGATTCTGTTGAGATAAACTCTTCGCCCCGGACTTTTACGACACCCAGCATCAGGCTGGTGAGAAGGACAAAGATTGTGATATGTGTTTGCATGGTTCTCTATTGTAACGAAAAGTAAACGATAATGAGGGTGCAATTAATTGCGATTGTGTGTGTCGTAAGTGACCTGGTTTCTCATTTCATGAAACCACTTGTATTGGTGATCCGGTTGCTGATGCGATCGTTTTCAGTATCGTCAAGCGCCAATAGATCTCGTAGGTTCGGTGTAAACGCGTTCTGTAGCGCGATGTCAATGAGTCGCTTTTGGTACTGCTGCTGTGGTTTGTCACGCCGGCAGTAAAACGCATGGAGTGTTCGACGTGATTGTGTTGATCGATTTTCCATACCGCCGTGCCATAGATGTGCGTTCATGACAACTGCTGTTCCGGCGTTTCCGGTTATCATGACTTGGTCAGCATGGTCCTCGAACGGATCTGCGAGCACGTTTTCCGGTAATCTGTTGCTGCGGTGTGTGCCCGGCACGATTCGAAGTGGACCATTTTCAAACGTTATATCCTGCAGCATCCACAAAACGTTGCAGACCCAAAAGCCTGTCTCGTCAGGGATGGCGCCCATGTCGGCATGAAGCGGTTGACGGAAATTGCCATTAGGCGGAACGCTTCGTAGATTTAAGCTGCTTAGTTTGTAATCACCGAGTACGTGCGCGACATAAGATAGAGCTGTTTTGTTTGTTATCACGCGAGTAAACACAGTGCCTTTGTTGACTAAATTGGCGAGTCGCTGACAGCCTGGTTCTTGTTTGAATTCTGACCCAGCGGAATCCCCTTCTTCTTTGAACAACCTGTCAATGCCGGCGTTTAAATCGGCCAGCATGTCTAGACTCATTGCGTCGGGTAAGACGACAAGACCGAATTCATCAAGTTGTTCTGTTGGACCAGGCATCAGAGTTTGCAGTTTTGTTTTGTTAGTTAACCTAGTTATGTAAGCATCCGGTCACAGTTCGTGTGCTGTGGCGTAGCACCTATTTGTGCAATTTGAAAAATGAATCAAAATTCAATTCGTCGAAGCCGAGCCTCATTGTGGTGTCGAAAGATGCTTCGGTGTCAAAAACGGCATATTGGCAAATGTTTGTATCCGCCAATATAATGCTCGTGTTTGTCGGCTTTAAGCTTCTGTTGAATCATTGCCATTCGTCTTATATGACTCTCTAATCATCAGAGGCGGTCCGAAGAATAGGATTATACTTGCCGATGGTTGGGGAGGGCGACCTGTTGCTCGCTGGCCAAAGCAAGAGAAGTATAATTGAGGGCAGCAGCGTGATGGAAGAAAGAAACCGCTTCTTCATCGTTGTTCGCGAGCGCTGTGATCGCAAACGAAGTTTTTCTCAGAAAGCAGCCGTTTACCGTGGAACGCGAAGGCGATTGTTAACATTCAATACGGATCAGGCTAGAAAAACCACTGGAATCATGTCAAAGTATTGGGATGTCTCAACTGCTCGATAATAGAAAACGTAAGCATGTCATTGTGACCGGTGGAACTCAAGGAATCGGCTTGGCAATCGCTCACGGTTTTGCAAAAGCCGGTTGGATGGTCACGGCCGCTGGCCTCGTGCTTAAGCCGGAACTTCAGTCCACCCAAGGTGTTTCCTTTGTTGAATTAGATGTCACCGATCCAATTGCGGTTGAATCGTTGCTGGATCAGATCGATTCGTTAGACGCACTTGTAAATGCAGCTGGGGTGATTGCAAGGAACGACGAATTTGATATCGAGACCTTTGAGCACGTGGTTAATGTGAATCTTACTGGTGCGATGCGAGTGTCTACGGCGGCGCGTGACAAGTTGTCGGTCAACGGTGGTGCCATTATCAATCTTGCCTCCATGTTAAGTTATTTTGGAGGGGCTTTCGTACCCGCCTACTCGGCTTCAAAGGGGGGGGTTGTGCAATTGACAAAGTCACTTGCCATTGCTTGGGCCGAGTACGGAATTCGCGTCAACGCAATTGCGCCAGGTTGGATTGAAACAGAGATGACTGAAGCACTGAGATCAGACTGCCAACGGAATGCTACAATCCTTTCACGGACGCCGATGCAACGTTGGGGCAAGCCGGAGGAGATGGTGGGTCCCGTCTTGTTCCTTGTCTCTCCAGCGGCTTCGTTTGTTACTGGTGCCGTATTACCTGTTGATGGAGGTTACGCCATTTGTTGAGTGTGCGATTGTCGAGTGACGAGCGAAGAAAGCAGGCCGGGCCACAGGAGCTGTTGCGTTCTCCCTCAAGAACACGATCTCGACGACCAGGTGCGCTACCTTCGTCATTGCTAGTGTTGGTTCAAACACAGGCGCGAGTTGTCGTCAAGGGAGCCGTATGGATGGTGAGAGGGTTGGTATCGTTCGAATTTCCAACTGAGTCGTTGGAGTCCTTTACGTGCAATTCGCTCTCGGCCGAATTGCTCCGGTGTAAAGCCAATTTGCTTGGGCGGGTATTCGCTTTGCGCGACGCCTGCCTAAGCCAATTTACTTCTCGATACATTGAAGATTCTAGCGGTGATGCCCTTTGCCTTGGCCTGTTCGATCGCTTCATTCCATTCCGCGGGCGAACTTCCTTTTTCGCGATACCAGCGTTCGGCACCTTCCAGTAAGTGGCGATCGAGTTCGGCTAGCGTTTACTGATGCGTCTGCTTAATTCTTTGGAGGTAGGTTTGCTCCTCAAAGCCAGACCTGTTTTCGTGCTCTAAAAAACTGGCTGTACGTTCGGCTAACTGTGTCGTGCTGAAGACCGCTTGGATGGAGTAATAATCCTTCGTGGGGACAGGGTCACACTTGTGATCGTGGCAGCGTGCACACTGCAAGGAATGGGCCAGAAAGGTTTCCCCCACGCTGTTGGTGACATCGTCGAGAAAGCGTTTCCGTGCGATTTTGGGTACCTTCATGGAGGTTAGTTCCCAGAGGCCCATCCGCAGAAATCCCGTGGCGATAATCATTTCAGAGTCGTTCGCATCATGCTCGTCACCAGCAATTTGTTCGCGGATGAAGTGGTCGTAAGGCTTGTCGTTGTTGAAAGAACGCACCACGTAATCTCGATAACGCCATGCATTACCGCGTTCAAAATCATTGGCGAATCCCGACGAATCAGCGTAACGGACGACATCCAGCGGATGTTGCGCCATCCGTTCCTCATAATGGGGCGACTCTAATAAACGATCGATCACATCCGAAAACGCTTCTTCATTCGACCAGGGTCATTCAGGAAATCATTCGCTTGCTCCGGTGAAGGCGGCAAACCGGTCAAGTCAAACGTGGTCCGTCGAATTAACGTCTTGCGATCGGCTTGTGTTGCGACAGACAACCCAATTGGCAGCTCCTGCTCAATTAACACGTCGATTGGGTTCCTCTGGCCCTTGACTCTTACCTTTGTCACGGGTTGGTAGGCCCATAATCCGGCTGGGTCGTATTTGCGGGTTGTCCAATTGTCATCTAATCCCTTCGAGGTGTTGACTCTGATTCCATCCTCGGCCGACCATTGGCTGGCATACTCTTCTTCAAGCTCGCGTTTTTTCTCGTTACTCACCCACACTGCTCCCAAGCTAATCCAATCTCGCAACCAAATTAGTTGTTGAGCGGACAAGCGTTCGGCTTCCTTGGAAGGCATCTTAGACCAGTCGTCATTTTGACGAGTGGCGGCTTGATACAATGGGCTCTCATTCGGTTTTCCCACTGTCTCCACCTGCCTGCAATCCCGCCATCGATCGAAGTTTCAATGATCCTTCGATCTCATCCGGATCACCCCGTGACAACCGAGACATTTCTCCCGAAGCAAGGGATCGATCCGACGCACGAACAGAATCTCGGAATCGGTTTTGGCCGACTCCTGACCATGGGATTCCAGGTTGAGTCCCATGGGGATGACGACAAGAGCGAACAGTAAGAACAGTTTTTGCGTGATGCTCTTATTTCTAATCGATTCAATGGTTGGTGGGGTAGTTCGTGATCAGATGATTTCTGAGTCAAGGCGACACGCTTTGTCATTTCATGAAGCCGCTGGTGGTGGTTGCGTGTTTACTGATGTGGTCGTTTTCAGCATCGTCAATTGCGAATAAGCTTCGTACTCCTGTCGTGAACGTTTTCTGCAGGTTCTTGTCGATGAGCCTCTTTTGGTACTGTTGCTGCGGTTTGTCTCGGCGGCAGTAAAACGCATGGAGTACCCGCCGCGGTTGTTTCGATCGATTTTCCATTCCGCCATGCCACAGATGTGCATTCATCACCACAATCGTTCCTGCGCTACCGGTAACGATCACTTGATCGGAATGATCCTCGAAAGCATCAGCGAGCACTTGTTGCGGGAGTTTGTTGCTGCGATGTGTGGCCGGAACGATCCGCAGCGGACTATTTTCAAGCGTGATGTCTTGCAACATCCACAAGACGTTGCAGACCCAGAACCCTCGCGTATCCGGTATCTGAATGCAGTGGCTGACGGACGTCGCTGCCTGGATTAACGCTTCGAAGATTTAAACTGCTTAGTTTGAAATCACCGACCACGTGCGCGACATGAGGTAGGACTGTTTCGTTAGTGATCACTCGCGTAAATACATCGCCTTTGTTGACTAGATTCGCCAGCCGGCGACAGCCTGGTTTCCGCTTGAATTCTGATCCCGCCGAATCAGCTTCTTCCTCGAACAATTTGTCAATTCTCTCGTTCAAATCGCCGAGCAACTCTTGGTTAATTGCGTTGGGTAAGATGACAAGACCGAATTCATCAAGTTGTTTAGTAGAACAAGTCATCAGATCCTGCGATTTGTTTCGTCGGTACACCCCGTTGTCTTACCATCCGGGCGTAATGAATGCGGAGTGGTTCGGGCTGTGTTGGGATCGGAGACTTCCGATAGGTAAGACGCCTCGCTTGTTCGTCGGCAAGAAATCCACCGACCGGAAGTACAAGTATTGGCCAATAGGATAAGCTAGACGGCATGCGACCTTCTCCTCAAGATACATTCAGCATCGGCGTCTTCTTCTGGTCCGAATGGACGAGGACATTCAGCAAGGGGAGTTCCTTTTCAAACCTTGCACAGTTGCTGACTAGTGTTCAGGCGTGATACAACTCGTTGCTGGAGGTGGCGTAGCGAATTCAGGCTTAACTTGCCGAATGAATGAGCAAGACGGTTCATCGGAAGAGTGTCTGACTCGTGTGTCGCAAGAATTGCCTTCGGAGGTTTGGTATCCGAAACGCCAGTGCGGTGGCAGGTTGCGTCCGGCAATGCCAATTTTCTTGTGTTCGCGGCTTCAATCTTCGGCTGGCGTCACGATCATCTCGCCGTTCATGACTTTCCAATGGCCAGGAAAGGTGCAGAGATAGGGATACCGACCTGGTTTCTTCGGAGCGCGAAAATAGATCGTAAACTTTTCTTTCGGCAAAACGATGTCCGTATAGGCCAATACATCGTCTGTCGGTGGGACATAGTGTCGCAGTGCAGCCTCCGGATCAGCGATTAGCAGATTGGCGCGCTTTCCAACTCGCTCCAGTGCGTTAACTTCGACGAGTACCCAGTTATGTGGCACAACATCAGGATTCGACAGCGTCAGGGCTAGGGGTTCGCCGGCTTGGACACGGATGGATTTTGTGGCATAGGAAAGGTCACTACCGATATCGATTGTAAGCGGGCGAGCGTGATCGAGTTTCTTAAGGTGCGGATTCTTAATACTACGCGTTGCCATTGCCAGATCGGCTACTATCGGGTGCGGATGAATTGGTTTGTGAACCGGCTTGTAATTTGGCAAGTGGGTGAACGGTTGGTCGAGTTGGTGCACGGTCAGGAAGAGATCATGAAACACATCTGGGGCCGATTGCAGTTGCAGGTGCAGTTGGTTAACCGGTTGCAGATGAGGAATCTGTAGAAAAAGTGTACGGCGGTCGGCAAGCACATGGGTTGCTTTGATCGGCAACGTGTCATGGCCACGAAGGCCGTGGTGATGTGTTGAGAATTCTGGAGATCCGTAAGCGGGACCATATCGATAGTTCCAGCATTGGGCAAAATGGTTGTCTGACTCGAGGGCCGTTGCCTTATCGATCGGTGCGGAAAACGTAACGGCTATACCATTTTCGTGGGCGCGAAAGCCGATGGGTAGTTGAGTCTCGGTACCCGTATATCGGACGCGTTGAAAACAACCATCTTCGGATGTAAACGAGACCCAGCCCTGCATCCCACTCACATAAAGCTGGCCATCGGTGGAGCTGAATCGACCACGATGGGATCCAGAAAGAAACTCACCGGGTAATGGCACGACTGCGCCTTGAAGTTGTTCACCAACTTTGTCACGTAGGATGAGGAAATGTGAGCCCATTCCAAAAGAGAAATGTAGCAGTTGCCCAGCAAGGGGGCCCCAGCGATCGCTGGATACATACGTTTGTCCGCCGCTGGAATTGTCGATTCCGCGCGGAAGGTAAACCAGCGGTAGATCAGGAACTCGCCCCTCGATTGGACCTCGATAGCCGAAATGCGGTGTTGGTTGAGAGGCCCTGGAAGCATCGGGCCGCACGGCACAGATCATCGATGCAGGCGTCCATTCACCCTCGGAACAGGGCACAGTCACAGTTCCATCTGGAAGCAAGCCCAAGCCATCTGGATTGCGGAAGCCCGTGGCCACGACCTCGGCCTGGTCTCCATCGGGCGAGATCTTTACCAGTCCTTGATTGCTGGAGGCTGTGTAGAAGTTTCCCTCAACGTCGCGTTCCAGTCCGCAGATGAAATCATGGCCAGCGTTTGATATCTGATAGGCATTGCTGAAACACTCGTAGAAGTCTGCCTCGCCGTCCTTGTTGAGGTCGTGTAACCGAGTGATTTGATCTCTTCCCAGCACGAAGATGCCATCCTTGTCTACGACGATTCCTAACGCTTGATGGAGTCCCGCTGCGAACCGTCGCCACTTGGCCTTTCGCGACGGGTACTGAAAACCGGTGACGTGCCAGACATCCCCTTGCATCGTGCAAACCAATGCTGATCCATCTGGCAGGAAGTCGTGTCCTCCGCAAAAGAGCAACGCGTTCCAGGGGTTTTCAATTGGCAAGCCAATCGTGTCGATTGCATAGGGGTTGCCGCTGCCAAGTCTGATCGCCGTTTCGAACTCTTCTGGCCATTGACTCGGTGCATTCTCTCGCAAGTGCCGAAGCGGATGCTCGTTAACCTCTGCCACGATGTGAGAAAATTTACCGTCTGTGACTCCGGGAACGTCTAGCAGTTCCCGTTTTCCGATCCGATAGGCAAATGCCACGCGATTGCCATGTCGATAGAAACCATGGTATTTAAACGGCGGACGAATTTGCGATTTTTCTTTGAGGTGTGGGACAGCTTGTCCTGACATTTCCAAGCCGTTCAGGAACCCATGTCGAAACGTCGAGAACTTCACAAAGTCGCCTTTCCAGACAGCCTCGTATGACAGTGTTTCCGGGTTGAAACAGGTCGAAAGCCCGATCGCATCATCCAGTTTGACACAAATACCACGCGAGACGGTTGCACCGTTTCCGCGAAACACACCGGCTTGGATTGATCCGAGTTGGGTATGATTCCAATCGTTGCTGGCCCAGGTTTCTTCGTCCTGATTTCCCCAGTGACCGAGTTCGCCGCCGTCCAGTCCGGGGAACTCTGCCAGCAGCGGTGGAGTGACCGGCAACCTGCGGAAATAATCGGCCTGTTTGCTGTAAAAGTCGAACAATCGGTTGCGATTCACGTGGTGTTGCCAGTTGGGTCGTTGTTCGGCACGAATCGGTCGTCGTTCTAACGGAAATGTGGCCGGTGGTCTCCGGTGAGCTTGAGCATGGAGCATCAGCATTTCCCTTTCGTCGTCGGGAATGCCGCTCGCCGTGCCAAGCGATAAAATGAACGCCAATAAATCGGCTACTTGCTGTTCTGTCATCGCAGCCGTGAGATTGTTGGGCATCAAAGTGCCAACTTCCTGTTGTGCTTCGATCGAATCGAGCTCGAATACTTGATCCCCTGACTTGGATTTGCTCGGATTACGGAGTACCAGTTGACGTTCATCTTTGCTGACGATGTAACCCTGATGTGATTTTCCGGAATCATCAATAATCAGATGAGTAACGTACTCCGGTTTGACTTGTCGTTTTGGCCAGATAATCGACTCGACGATTTCTTCTGGTTTGCGTTCCGCGGCAATTTTTGTCAACGCTGGACCAACCTTGCCCCCATGACTTTGAATCTGGTGGCAAGATAGACAAGCTGACTTGTCAGAAGTGAACACCAACAGTCCACGATGCGGATCACCGAACTGCCTTGCACGTTCAAGCATTTGAGCGACGAGTTGAGCAGAAAACTCCAGTTGGTCAGTCGATGGTGGGGTAGGGGCGGCCTGTTGCGCGCTGGCTAACGCAAGAGGGATGGTCATTGCGAGCAGCAGAGCGAGGCGGAATTGTTTATTAAAGAGGCAGTACATTCTAAGAAACACCTTTTACATCGTTGTCCACGAGTGATGTGATTACGACCGATGTTTATTCCAGAAGACCGTCGCATACTGTGGAACTTCAAGGGTGTCGACGACATCCGGTTCGTCCAACAACTTTGTCAGCATCCAACAAGTCCAGACTAGCAAATCGATCCGAATCGTGTCAAATTGTTGGGATGTCTCAATTGCTCGATGAGACAAAGCGCAAGCATGTCATGGTGAAAGGTGAAACTCAAGGAATCGGTTTGGCAATCGCTCGCGGTTTTGCACAAGCCGGTTGGACGGTTACTGTTGCGGGGATCGGGCGTGAGTTGGAACATCAGCCAACCGAAAGTTTATCCTTTGTTGACTTAGATGTTATCGATTCAACTGCGGTTGACTCGTTGCTGGAGCAGACCGATTCGTAAGACGCACTTGTAAACGCAGCTGCGGTGATTGCGAGAAACGACGAATTCGATATCGAGATGTCCGAGCAACTGGTGCTATGTGAATGTTACTGGTGCTATGTGAATGTCCAAGGCGGTGCGTGACAAACGGTCAGTCAACAGCGGTTCCATTATCAATCTTGCCTCCATGTTAAGTTTTTTGGGAGGTGGCTTAATCCCCGCGTTCTTGGCTTCCAAGGGGTGGTAATGTGCAATTGACGAAGTCACTTGCCATTGCTCGGGCCAGCTCGGAATTCGCGTTAATGCAGTCGCCGTTTGACGAGCGACGAAAACTTACAATTACCTGACGGGAGCTGTCGCGTTATGACCAATGAACACGATATTAACGACCAAGCACTCATGCCTTACCAATTGCCAATGCCGGTCGACGCCCAGACTGAAATCGTCGTCAAAGGAGCAATACCTGATGATGAGCCCGTTTGGGTTCCACAGGCCGAGAACGTCTGGTTTCGACCGCTGTGCTTAAATATTTCCAATGGTTATTGGGTTAATCTGTTGCGAGTCACGAAATCTGGTGTTCTTAGCCGTCACCGCCACCCCGTCCACGGTTTTGTGATCAAGGGACGTTGGCGCTATCTGGAACACGATTGAATTGCGGACCAAGGTTCTTACGTCTACGAACCGCTCGGCGAAACCCATACGTTAGTTGTGCCGGACGATGTTAAGAAGATGATTACGCTGTTTCAAGTCAACGGAGAGATGCATCACGTCGATCCCTGGGGTAAACAGTTTGGATATGAAGATGTCTTCACCAAAATTGACATGTGCCGCAGCCACTACAATAACGCCGGCCTAGGGGCGGCGTTTGTTGACCAATTAATTCGCTAACGGACAAGATTGGACAAAAGCTCTCAAGGAAGTCTTACCCGACTTGTCAACATCTTTGAATGGATTTCCTCAGGCGAGCGTGGAAGACGCAAAATCCTAAGCACAAAAGCACGATGCTGTTTGGCTCGGGAACGGCCGCCGCGGGTCCGCGAGGCCCCATTTCGAACCCGCCACCTGCAAATGCCGTCACGAGGTCACCCGTATTGAATTCGCTGTCACCGTTGAAATCACCTTCGGCCCAGGTCGAATTACGAGCCTCCGGGTCCTCGTATTCACCTGCCGAAAATACGGCGACCAAATCGCTCGTGTTGAACAGGCCGTCTAGGTTCGCATCACCAAAGTAGGTGTTTTTGAGCTGTTCAACCCAAACCTGTCGGTCGGCAGCATCGACGCGACTGTCATCGTTTAGATCAAAGCGTGGCTCATTTGAACCGTTGCGCGCCACCGTTGAAAGTTCATCGATGTCGGCGGCATCCAGGTTGCCATCCCCATTAAAGTCACCTGGCACACCCGCCCCGGGGGTTGCCGGTGCGAAGATTCCGTACTTGCCATCGATAATATCTCCAGCATCTTCTTCGGCATTGACGCCATCACGTCCTGGCGAGATCATCCGATGCCAACCGAGTGTCTCCGGTGACACGACTTCGCCCGGGGCAAGAGGCGTCGGAGTTCCCTCGAAATCCTCTTTCCAGACTTCCACGCCTTCCTCCAGGACACGGATATTATCGTAAAAGACCCGGCCGAAAACCTCACCGTCCGGCGGCCATGCATAATTGCTGAGTAGGATTGTCAGTTTTTCGCCAACGCATTCGTTTTCGACGCAGACATCGCCCTCGAGTGGCGTGATGTAGGTTGCACGGTTCGTGACCCACTCGCCGTCATCTGGAGTGTTGTCCCATGACGGTGCGTATCCCGTAAACGACTGAACAATGTGACCATAGCTGTCGCCGCCAATCTCATCCGCCGTCGACCAAAACTGAATGCTTTGGTCTGCCAACGTTTCCCCGACTCCGTTGCCAATGGCTGCTTCGATTACGTATTCCGTGTCTTCCTTCATGACGACATCCGTAACGATGCCGACGAATACATTCGGATTAGGCTCTTGTTCGGTGACCCCGAAATCGTCCAAGAATAGAGCCTGGTTTCCACCTGCTGGTTCGGCAAATGGATTCTCCTGATCGAAGACCGGGACGGTGTACTCTTGTGCCGAAGTGGTGTCCGTCCAGGCAAGTGAAAAAGCAGCTAACGCGATTGTGAAAATTACCCGACATTTCATGACTTTCACCCCAACACATGGAATAGAACGAACCGACCAAGACGAAAAGGCACTCGTTGCTTTTGATTTTGTTCTAGGCAGGAGGCTGAGTTACTGAACTAATCGAACGTCTGTTTCTGGAACGTCTGTTTCTGTTGGTTTTCAGCCTAGCGAGGTTGAGCGGCTTTGCAACTTATTTAGAGATTATTTATTGATGTACGGTTGTTTGCGTTCGTATAATTTCAATCGCCGTCGCATTTGTTTAGTGATTAGGCTGGCTGGTCGCGTCGAATCAATGTGGATGGCGTTCTTTGCGGACAACACGGCTCGTTCAAATTGCCCTGTTGCGGCATACGCTGCAGCCAGGGTGTCTAAGACTATAGAGTTTTTGTGGTCCGATAAACTCGCTGCCTGTTCAGCCAGCATGAGCGCTCGTTCGGGATCGCGTTGTTGTGCATCGGGATGTGTGGCGAGAATCCAGGCCGTGGAACGAATGACCGGAACCCAATTAGGTTTTAGGTCGATGGTACGATCATACTGTTTAAGGGCCAACTCGAACTTGCCTTGGGAGGCGAGAACTGAACCGAGCCGAAAGTGAGCCTGCGCATTTTCAGGGTTTAGTTGGGTCGCTTGTTTTAACTGACTAACCGCGTCCTCCAGTTGGCCGTTCAAGGCGAACGCAATTCCCAAATTCAACCGGCTGTTGTCACTGCTCGGATTGAGTTCTACTGCCGTGCGGAAATGTTTGACAGCGGGAACGAATTGTTTTCGGTCCATGAGTGCCATGGCGAGATTCTGGTGAGCCTCTGCATACTGAGGGCGAAGCCGAACGGCTTCTCGTGCGTGCTTTAGAGCCTGCTCATGTAGCCCCTGTAGGCGAAGCACTACACCAAGATTGTTGTGAGCTTCGGCAAACTCTGGATTGGCCTTTATCGTCCGTTGGTAATGCTGCATCGCTTCTTCACGTTTGCCTTGCGAAACCAGTGCATTTGCCAGTTGGTAATTAGCGACATCATTTTCAGGTTGAATATTTAGTGCAGCACGCAGGTGTTCTAGTGCCTGGATCACGTTGCCAGTACCGATCAGGATCGGTGCAATATTAAGGTGTGCATCTGCAAATTTCGGATTGGCTCGTAAAGCCTGGCGGTAATGTTGCAGTGCCTGGTTCGTCTTTTTTTGACTTGCTAAAATATTGCCCAAGTTGTTATGTGCTTTGGCATGCTGTGGGTGGACTTCAATTGCCTTCCGTAAGTAGACCGTGGCCTGTTCCAGTTTGTTTTTCTTGATCAGCGCCAGGCCAAGGTTGTAGTTTGAACTGGCGTTGTCAGGGCTCGTGTTCAGCAGCTTACGATATTGCAAGATTGCGTCGTCCAAGTCGCCGCGATTCATTAGGTTGTTTCCCAAGCGTGTGAATAGCCGAGGAAGATACGGGTCGTCAGTCATTCGCAGTCGATGCTCGGTAGCATATTTGATGGCATCGTCCAGATAACCACCGTCCGCAAGCTGAAGACAGAATCCCAAGTGCCAAAACATATTGGGGGGCTCGTGCCATGTGCCCTGAAATGGTAAGGCTTGGCCGGTCAACCGAAATCGTTCGAGAGGAAGCTTGTTGACGTCTGCCACGATTCGATCGACCGTCACAGGTCCTTTGTACACCGCAGCCAATTCACCGGAAGCATCAAGTAACACGCTGGTGGGAACCGGTAAGGGTTGATTTGGCAAGAACAAGTGATCGTGCACCATTTGCAACTTGTCGACCAGTTCCGATGTTGCCATTCCCGTCCGGAATGGAAGCTTCATTTGTTGGAGTAATGCTTGGGCCGTTTCCATGTCAGAGTTTTTATCCGAGGAGAGGTCATCAACGGAAAGGGCCAGAACCTCAACCCCTGCGTTGCTTAATCTTTGTGAGTTATTCTTCAATGAATTCAGCTCATGAAGACATGGCTGACACCAGCTGGCCCAAAGATTCACCAAGAGTGGCTTCCCATGGTGGTTTGCCAAAGATTGGGTGTCACCCGTGAGGGTGCGGTATGCCATTTCTGGCAATGGCACTCGCGAGCAAAGTAGCACGTTCACACGGTCCGTGGGCTTGATGGCTTCCGTTTTTGAGGCGGCGAGTTTCAGCTCTCGTGTCGGTGGATTCCGAAGTTCGGCACGGCCGCTTCCCTGGATGATTCGATAGCGCCGATCTGCAGATAAGTTTGTAAACTCCTCGGTATTTCCTCCCGGCCAATGAACAACCAGTTTCACGACGTGTTGAGAACTACCGAGACCGAAATGTAACCATTTACTTGATTGAGCCAAAAATCCTTCTCCGGCGCGCAACGTCCGAACGAAGGTGGATGGTTGATGCTGAACTACTGATGTGGTTTCCGAGCTAGGTTCTTCGATTTCGGCGTTCCGAACAGTCAGCACGACCCTTGCTCCGATCGCATCTCGATTGCAACTGACTCCCCTCAGTCGCACCGTTAGAAAGTGATTCTTGGACGGGATGTCATTGCGGAGAATTCTCAGGCGAGGGGAGGTGCGGTTGGCAAGCCATATGTCCAAATCACCGTCTTGGTCCCAATCCACCACTCCAACAGCCCGACCATCGTCGAGGAAATCAAATCCGGCTGCGGATGAAATATTGGCGAATGAGCCCTGCCGCAGATTCAAGAATGCGCAGTTGCGTTCGTAGCCGCTCCATGAAACTCCGCGTTGTGCCAGCTCGTCCAAACGTTCTGAGGCCATGGTGAAATTTTCCGGCAAGTCGCCCCCACGCGGTGTTTCGACCGGTGATTGCGACACGACCTGCCGCCAAAAGAAACTTCATAAATCATCGTTTGGCGCTTGGGAGAGGTAGCCATTGCAAACCAGCAAGTCGTCCCAGCCATCGTTGTTGACGTCAGCGAACAGGGAGCCCCAAGACCAACGCCCCATGGTGACACCCGCCTGGAGACTCACATCGCGAAATGTCCCATCACCTGCGTTTTGCAGGAGCGTATTGCCACGAGCAAGCTGTTGGTACGCTAATCGATCTGCGGTCGGCTTGAAGGTGCTTTGTGAGGTCACGCGGTGACCGGCGGCCGAAAACATATTGGAAATGTAGATATCCATCCAGCCGTCGCGGTTATAGTCACCCCAGGAGACTGACATGCCGAAATTCGCGTCGATTGCGTTCGCGGCAGGTGCGACATCATGGAAATGTCCTTGATCATTGCGGTATAGGTTGTTGTGACCAAAATCATTCGCCACATACAAATCCATATCCCCGTCATTGTCGTAATCTTCCCAGGAGGCAGAGTAACTCCAACGTGTGTTGTTCCGGTCCAACCCCACCTGCGCAGTCACATCGGTCAATGTCCAGTTTCCGTCATTTCGAAGCAATACATTTTCTCCGCCATTGGTGGCGTTGAAAAAAGGCACGGGACGACCGAACCGAGACAGTCCGGCAGCGCGATCGGCAACATAATTGCAAAGATAGAGGTCGAGCATGCCGTCGTTATCGTAGTCCACCGATGTCAAGGAGTATTCATACGCGCCCGCATGTTTGGTCTTGAGCGAAAACCGGCCATGACCATCGTTGGCGAAGAGCAACAGGCACTTACCGGTCGCGACCGCTAGATCCTGGTCACCGTCGTTGTCCAGATCCAAGAATAGCGATGCGTAGGACCAATCCAACACATCGACACCCGACTGCCGCGAGGCGTCACGCACGGAGCCATCCGGATTCTGCAACAACAAGCGATTGGGAAGTCCTCCAGGTTGGCAGACATAGATGTCTTCCAATTCATCACCGTCAGCATCACCGATTGCAAAGCCGATTTGGCCTTCCAGTAATCGCGGACTCAGATGCGATTCTAAACGACGCATCCAGTGGTCGGCACCATAACGCAGTTGTTCGCGATAGCATGGCGTCTCGCCCAACACCGACTCTGTGCAATCTGCAAACCATGTTCCCGTATCGCCACCGGCTTCAACTTCCTCATATTTCGACGATTGAATTGACTGAATCCGAAGTTCCCCCTTATCCCTTTGACGCTCCCATTGAACGTCCCACACGGCTGTTTGCTGAAGCGTGCCCGAATCCGTGCGGCCTCGGGATTCGAAAAAAATACGTGTGGCGGCCATCGTTTTTGAGATCGGATCAACGCGAACCACTTTGAAATTCACGCGAATATTGGTTGCTCCCTCGTAAACATCACTGAGTTCCTGCAGTAAATGGACCATCTTTTCCTGGCCGATTGCTCTGCGGGCAGAGCTGTTGCCTGAGGTATCGCGCCGGACGACAATTGAGTCGTCTTGGAAGACGACAGACAACTGCTTTGCGCGAAGAACTCCCACGGAGACGTTTTGGGCGGCAATCTCCCTGAGTGAAGTAGGGTTGATGCGTTGAGGATTCTGCAACAGTTTTGCAAATCGTTTTAATACTGCAGACACATCAGCGGCAATGGATTCGGTTTGCCAACCATCGCTTTGCGGATCGAGTAACTGTTCTCTGCCAATTTGCCGGGAGTTAGATGTTGCGGTTGATAGAGTGGGCAAACTGTCAGGGCCAAGGGTTGAAATTGAGCCCGGCGAATGGAGTTCATCAGAATCTTGGGACGGGGTGCCACCTCTGCGGGAAACGACGGCGTCGTCGGATCGGGAAGACCAATACAGACCGATAGCGAAGATCAAAATGATCATGCCTGCGAGACTGATCTGCCACAACCGCCGGCTGCGAGGACGCGGATTGCCAACGAGTGGTTTCTGATTGGAGTTGCTACGTCCCATGTTGCCGCGGTCGTCAGGGGTGTGAGAAACTCAGCAAACGAAGCCGCCAGGCCGAACGTTAAATCGAACCATCGGAAGTTTCTTCATTCTAATAGGTTTTCGCCGCTGCGTCCTTCATTTTCGTCAATACTTTCTTCATGCCGATCAGGTTCTCGCGAAGACTTTCTTCGGTATCCAGTTCGGTCCGATGATCCAGGATTCCGATCGGACCGTCGTAGCCGCTTGCCTTGACGATTTTCATCATTTCGATTTCGTGTTGGCCCTCGCCAACCGCCAAGATCTTAGGTTGGGCTTGGTCGTTCATCCCGTTCAGATTGACGCAAAACAGGTATGGCTTCATCTGGGCAATCTGACGCGCAAAGTCCTCGACATGTTCGTGGCCGTGGTGAAAGTTGTAAACAATGCCTACGTGATCGGCGTCGGCATTCTCTCGCAGCCATTTACATACGGCGACCATATTCGAGGGTTCACCCGTCCATCCGCCGTGGTTATAGATTCCCAATTTACAACCAAGCTGACGCGTGCGTTCGACGAGTGGCATTAACTGACGACCCGCGGCCTCAACCTTATCTTGTTGGCTTCCCTCATTCGGCGCTGTGAGCATTTTCCACACTTGCGGGGAGATGTTGTACTTTGCAAAAAGATTAAACATTTCTTCATGCGTGTCCCAAAAAGCAAAGAATTCAAGACCGTGTTCCTTGTAGGCGAGAATTTCATCTTCAAAATCTGCCACATGCTCTTGCCGCCAGTCATAGGCGACCTTTTTTAGTCCCAGATCATTCAACATTTTCGCGCGAGCTTGGGGCCCTCGTTTTGCCGCGTCAAAAGGAACGATACACCAAGCGACTAGATTCGGCTTTGCGTAGATACTTGGCGATTGGGATTCTTCTGCTGGGGAATAGGTTGGCTTCCAGAGCAGGGCGAGAAATACCAGCAATGACATAACTACGAATGGTCGGACATGTGCGGATCGTTTCATGGCGAGTTCTCCTCTAAAGTTCGGGCAGGTCCTAGAAATTCCAGCAGGTTATCGACAGCTGCGTCGCAGGCACGCGACACACTCTCACTGGTAAAGGCTCCGATATGTGGTGTGGCAATGACCTTGTGATGTTGTATCAGGAGGGCATTGCCTGGTGGTTCGCGCCGATAGGCGTCGATTGCCAACCCAGAAAGTTTGTCGCAATTCAAAGCGTCAAGCACAGCCTGGTCGTCGAGCAGTTCACCACGAGCTGTGTTGACCAGATAGGCTCCGTCCTTCATTAGCCCGAGCGAATCTGCGTTAATGAGCGGATGTCCCTCCGGCGACGGTGGACAATGAAGGCTGACAACATCTGATTGGCCGAGGACGTTTGCCAGTGATTCGAAACGAATGGGGGGGGTGGTGGTCAAAGAGGCATTGCCGGCATAAGGGTCGTACGCGCAAACTCGCATCCCCATTCCGGTTGCCATGACCGCCACATGTTGCCCGACACGTCCGCAACCGACGAGCCCCAGCGTGCGTCCATCTAATTCGATCCCTTTACGACGTTCCCAGCAGAGCTGCTTCAGCTGCCTGTTAGAGAAAGGAATCTCGCGAACCAACGAGAAGACAAGGCCGATTGTCAATTCAGCAACTCCTCGTGCATTTGCTCCCTCGGCACGCAAAACGGAGATGCCAAGTCGTTTCGCTGCGTCTAAGTCGATGTTGTTGACACCCGTACCATTTCTGCTGATCACCTGGAGCCGAGTTGCTGCGGTTAATACGTGTTTGTCGATCGGTTCTACACCGGCCAAATAGCCGACGCAGTCGGGTAGTAACTCCAACAGCTCTCGCGTGCTCGGCTGCTGGCCTGGCTGGCACATCACCGTTTGATAACCGGAACTCTGCAAACGGATCAGGGACTGATGACCAGTACGGGTGAGCGACCTTGGCGTAACCAGAATGTTGCGATTACTCATGATATCGTCTGATCCATACATTCCTATTCGACAACAATCGTTCCAGCACGATGGAACACTCGTTTGGGGAACCCTTCCGATTGGATATCGCCGTAGTTGTGACCTGCGTCGCCTGGGTAAACGCAAAATGTGATCAATCGCTCTGACCCCGTGTTGATCGAGCGATGTGCCCAATAGGGGGGCACGTAGACCATGCGCCCTCGGGAAAAGCTCTCCGATTTGCAACGTCCATCCGTGGTCTTCATCATCATGATGCCCTCGCCGGCCAGGCACATATAGATCTCACCGGTTTCCAGCACACTGTGGTAGTGTCCTTTCGTCATGAAGCACTCGTCGCCGACCCGACCTGGTTGCAGATCGCTGATACAGTACATGAGGTGCCCGTATTCTTGGGGAACCGGTACTTCATAAACTTTGTAGTGGATGGAATCTCCATCGCGCTGAATCAGCTCCTCAAGGGCTTGCTCGTCTGCGTAGTATCCTCGCATATCGGACGTTTTACGTTGTAAGACATTGCTGGCACCGTGCATCACACCATTATCAAGATCAAAGTCGACGTGAAACGGATCAATCAGCGTGGTGGGTGGATTTGCGGGCTTGGTATTCACAACTTTTCTTTCTGTAAGTCGCTCAGCCTAATCGAAGTTGATATTGGCGGCCGGTTGAATTCCTTCAAAACGCAATTCAGCATTACCGAGGGCGGATTCACACGAATCTTGTTCCGGTCTCGATAACTCCCAAGACGAAACGTCGACACGGCATGTGTTCTTGGCATTAAAAGCAAGGATGTGTGATTTTCTCCATACTTGGGCTAGTTTGTGATTCTGCAGTTTGACGCGATTTCTGAGAGCTTATCGAATGCTGGCCCGCTCGTTGGAATATCAATTCCAAACACTTCGGCGATGACACGTGTCCAGCCTTGAAGAAAGTAAACCCAGCCGTCGGCGATGCTCAGGTTTCGTTCCTGTTGTTGTGCACGAGCCTGGTCCAAGAATTTGAGGTTGCCACGATAATTAAAATCCCAGGCGATACCATCTTGTGGCCAGATGGCAGAGTTGGTGAGGGGTGACCCAGGAGCGTCCTTTCCGAGTCCAGTGGCATTCACAACCAATGCGCCAGGATTCATGTCACGCATGATCGAGTCTGTTGACTCTGGCGTTGGTGTAAGGTGGTACTCCAAAGGGAGATCAGCCTCGATCGATTGATGCAGCGCTTGTATCTCTTCCAAACGTTTCTTACTTCGGTTGGTCACCACAATCCGGGTCGGTCGGTTTGCTCCTCGATCTGGGCTAAGCAGATACCAACTGAGGGCAATGGCCGATCCGCCGGCGCCAAGGATTAACGCTTCTGCACCGCTGTTTTTCCAATAGTTGGCTGGTAGCAATGCTTCAATCGCCAAACCGCTGGTGATGGGGTCCTTGGCGTGGCCGATCAACTGGCCATCACGTTTTGACAGGCTACTGACTTCGTGCATCAATAATGCAAATTCGTCCAGTTGATCAAATTGGTTGCGACATGCGGAAAGTAAATCCAACTTATGCGTTGTCACCAATGCACCCAACGACAAGGGATCGTGCTTAATGAAATCCACGGCTCGCCGATAGTTGTCGGGGGCGTCATGTTGCTTGAAATTGATGCCGCGAATCCTTGCGTCCTCCAATCCCCAATGATTGGCCCAGCGAGGAAAGACGTTCATGATCGATGACTTGTGCGTTGTTACGCCGATGAAGTACATCGTCGGGTTAACGGCGGCCGGGAATTGGTCGCTCGGGGTCAGGGGCGTCGGTTCAATTCGGGTTTCGGACATGAATTTCGGGTAAATTGAATTGGGGGTATGAGGTTGAAAAATGTTCAGAGTGAAAATTTCACTGCGTTTCGCTCCACTCGTTCAGCAGACGGTTCAGACGCTGATACCTTTGCGCGCGTTGAGTATAGTGCTTGGCCAGTTGGCGATTGGGACGAGTCAGCGCACCCGTTTTGATCCATTGCTGGGCCGTATCTGCCAAACGAGGAAAGAGACCGATGCCATATCCTGCGAGTAAGGCAGCGCCGGTCGGTGCACCTTCCGGCCGACTCACCTGTATAACGTTGACGCCGAGCGCATCGGATTTAATCGTGTTCCAAACGGCACTTTTTTCGCCTCCGCCCGTGACTCGGATTTCTCGCAGCTTTAGTTCAGGATTCAAGGATCGCAGGACATGAAGGTAGATGTAATACTCGAGGGCGACTCCCTCCAAGGCGGCGCGAAACATGTGTGCCGCAGAATGGCTCCACGTCAGCCCGGCCCAAGCCCCGCGTAAATTCGGCTCAGCAGGCGAGTTGCGACCTCCCAGGTGTGGGACAAAAATGGGGTCATCCAGCTGAGGCGTAATACGAGCCGCCATTCGGCCCAGTTGTTCCAAGGTTTTGTCGGTTTTCTTCTTTCCCATACTTGCCAATTCCTTGGCAAACCACTCGAGGTTCATTCCTCCGCCGTTGATGTAGGCGTATGGATGCCAGAGACCAGGCGTTGCAGATTGGCCCCAACCAAGCACCCCGTACTTGGTGTCCGACTTGAATTGTTTGGTTGTCGCTGCAAACACAGAAGCGGTACCTGCAACGTCGACGCAAATGCCCGGCTTGGTCGCACCACAGGCCAAGAACGAAGCGGCAGTATCGCCGCAGCCCGCAATGACCGCTGTACCGGGCTTCAATCCAGAGCGGCGTGCCATTTGAGCGGTCACCTCGCCGACAATCTTATTGGAGTCCACAATGCGTGGTAATTTTCCCATTTCGATATCGAAGGTTTGGCACAATGCTGCGTCCCACTTTGCGCGACGATTGTCGGCAAAGCCACTAAAGTGGAGATAGCTCTTGTCGATGAACGCCTGCTCGCCAGTAAGGCCGCAAAGTCGCATCGCAGCATAACCGCCTGGTTGCACAAACGATCGAATCTGTTGGTAAATCGTCGAACGCTGATCTTTCCACCAGAGGATTTTCGGACCATGATTGAAGCTAGGAGGTCCCCCAGTTTTCTGAATGATTCGTTTGCCAGCCGTTTGCTGCATTTCCAAAATCTGGGGGCCACAACGTGTATCCAGCCAGGAGTCATAGGGTGTCACATGGTTGCCGTCGTCGCCGACGCCTATCACGCCCGCCATCTGCCCGTCGATGCCGAGTGCGGCAATGTTCACGGGATCAATTCCCGACTCATTTACACAGGTTCGTAAGCAATGGCAGACAGCCTGAAACTGCTGGTCCGGATCCTCTTCGACTACACCCACTTCGGGTCGGTGCAATCGGGATTTGCGAAATGCGGTAGCCCGAGTTCGACCTTGCTTGTCGAACAAAGCCGCCTTGGTGCCCTGAGTTCCGATATCGATGCCGATAAGATATTTTTTTTGCTTATTTACCACGTCACTTGTTTTCCGTAACCGGGGATTCGTGACTATTGACAAAGGCCACTTTCCCTGAGGCCCCATTGAGTGCGACCTGGTAACCTTTTTCAAGTTCGTCGAGTGTGAAAACGTCAGAGATGACCTGAGTCACGTCTATTCTTTGTCGTGCCACTAATTCAATTGCCGCATGGTAGTCTCGAACGGATCCACCCGTCGATCCTGTGATCAGCAGATTCTTGTAGTGAATTCGATTTGTATCCAAGGGTACCGCCTGGCTTCCTTTTGGCAGGCCGCCAAAGAGGCAGAGTCGTCCGAATGGTGCCAATAACGAAATCGCTTCAGTTTGTACGCTTGGGATAGGACACGCGGTGATGACAACGTCGACTCCACGACCGCCAGTTTCGTCCATTACACGTTCAAGCACATTCTCAGACGTCGGATTGATAGCCAGATCGCATCCTAGTTCAACGGCCCGCTCAAGCCGATCTTGTTGTGGATCGATGGCAATCAATAAAGCGGCACCGGAATTGCGTGCCAGCATCGTGTGGAGCAAGCCCATTGGGCCCGCACCGTAAATCAGCACCGAATCGCCGCAACTCAGTCGAGCAACTGTTGCTCCGTTCACGACACACGAGAGCGGTTCGAGGAGAGCCGCCGCCTGATCCGACAAGCTATCGGGTAGCGAGATAACATTTCCTTGCCGGATGAACTGAGCCGGAATCTTCACCAACGACGCATGAGCACCATCTCGGTCGATTCCGAATGCAGTAAAGTCGTCGCAATAGTTTGATTGTCCGCGGATGCATCCGTCGCAGTGACCACAACCTGCGTTGGGCGCGACGCCGACTCGCGTTCCCACGCTAAACTGAGAGACGTTTGTTCCGACTTTCTCAATGGTTCCAATGAACTCATGCCCCAGCACAATTCGTTGATTGTTCGCCAACTTCCGATGACCATTTCGAATGATTTTCACATCCGTGCCGCAAATAGAGGCAGCCTGCACGCGCAACAGCAGTTCATCCGCTGAGATTTCAGGCTTTGGGATTTCCTGAACGGCAAACTCGCCATTCTGTGTGTAAGTTGCGGCAATCATTTTGCTATCGTCCATCGAGCAATTCAAAAGTCGGGCAAGCCTCTAGCTTGACAACTTCAACCTCTGCGAGTTGAAATCCGATTCCATTCAGCAAATTCAAAAATCAATGACCGAGGATTTACTTGTCATTTCTCGTTGTCACCGCCGTCCAGCTTAAGTGGGCGTCGTTCGACGATCGATCGGTTTCCCGCAATCACGACGCAAACCGCGGCGCGTCCATCATAGCCATCGGCACGAGGTTTGTCCGCTTCCCGTATGCAGCGAATAAAATCTTCGTCCTCGGCTTGATAAGCATTCAGGAATAGATTCATCCAGCTGCGCACAATCGGTCTGTTTGTGCCCTGGGAGGTATGCGAAGCGATCGCCTGCTCGGTCAAACTGCCGACGGTGATTAAGCCTTTTTCGCCGAGCACTTCACACCTTGCGTCGTACCCATATTGCACTCCTTGAGCTCCGAAAATTGAACCTTGCATGCCGTTACGAAAGCGAGCAGTCAGCACAACGTTGTCGTAGAAATCAGGAAATGGTTCCCTTGCAGGCGATGATCGATAATTTCCACCGATCGCATAGACTTCCTCGAATTCGCTACCGGTAAACCAGCGAAGTGTGTCGATGTCGTGGCTGTTGACTTCGGCCAGCGGTCCGTTGCTTTGGCGAATATCGTACATCCATGGCTTGGGCGTTGTTGGTCCATGGGTCAGCGATTTGACCAAGACAACGCTGCCAATTTCACCCTCCTCAATGCGTTGCTGTGCGGCCAGAAAACCTTTGTCAAACCGTCGCATGAAACCGATTTGCAAGACGACGTTCGATCGTTCTGCTGCTGCGATCATTGCATCGCATTCCGCGGCTGACATTGCCATTGGTTTTTCACACAAGATGTGTTTTCCAGCATCTGCTGCTGCGATAACGATCTCAGCGTGGTACTTGGTTGGTGTCGCCACGACAACAGCATCGACTGCGCGGTCTTGAACCGCATCACGATAGTCGTGAAACGATTGGTTCACACCTAGCTCGTCACACGCTGATCGGCAGGCGTCTGAATCAGGGTCAACCACTCCCACCAGTCGGGCACCCAGCACCCGCCCTGATGCAAAGTTGCGACCGTGAATCATCCCGGCTCGCCCTGACCCTACAATGCATACACCAAGTTCGTTCATCGCAGATCAATCCGCTGACCCGATCGCGCCGACTCCAGTCCGGCTTGCAGGAATTGCATACATTTCAGACCATCATGAAAGTTCGGTTGGATCTGTTCGC
Organism: Pirellulaceae bacterium; assembly: GCA_029243025.1. NCBI lineage: Bacteria > Pseudomonadati > Planctomycetota > Planctomycetia > Pirellulales > Pirellulaceae > Pirellulaceae bacterium. Next base: position 64,237 of record JAQWSU010000054.1, read on the forward strand.
CACGCTCGATCGCGTTAACGAAGTCAACCACCGCGTGGGTAAACTCGTGTTCATACCCGATCATATGTCCCGGTGGCCACCAATTAGAAACGTAGGCATGGCAGGGTTCCGTGGCTAAGATCGTTTTAAAGCCGTGTGCGTCATCTGGGTCGCTGCCGTCAAAGTATTCCAGCTCATTCATGCGTTCCAGGTTGAATGTTAAGGCTCCCTTGGAGCCATAGATCTCGAACACGTTGTAATTTTTTCGGCCCGTGGCGAAGCGAGACGACTCAAATGATCCGAGTGCGCCGTTGTCGAAGGTTGCTAACATAAAAGCCGCGTCCTCCACCGTCACCGGCCCGGTCTCTTTTGCCTCCCCAGATCCCGCAGAAAAAGTTGCTGCACCCGCTCCGGGCAACGGTCGCTCGGCGACAAACTGGGAGGTCATTGCCATGACAGATTGAAGCTCTCCCACCAAGAATCTCGCCAGGTCAACACTGTGCGAATTCAGGTCCCAGTGGGGGCCGGCTCCCGCATGTTCTTGTTGCAGATGCCAGGTAAGAGGGAAATTCGGGTCCATGATCCACGATTGCAAATAGGCTCCGCGCCAGTGATAAATCTGTCCTATCTTGCCGGCGTCGATCATTTGTTTAGCCAACATCACCGCCGGACAGCGGCGGTAGTTGTGATTAACATAATGGACCGTGCCGGCTGTTTCCGCCGCCGCCAGCATTTGCTCGGCCTGCTCGACATTCAGGGCAAAAGGCTTTTCACAAAACACATGCTTGCCGGCTTCGAGTGCGGCCACAGCGATTTCGTGGTGAAGTGCCGTGGGTGTTGACACATCAACGATGTCGATGTCGTCCCGTGCAACGACCTGGCGCCAGTCGGTGACTGCTTCTTCCCAGCCCCAGCGATCAGCAAACGATTGCAGCGATTCCTTGTCTCGCCCACAGGCCACTTTCAGCACCGGTCGCGCGTTGAGGTCGAAGTACAGCGGCGCATTTCGCCATGCCTGCGAGTGAGCCTTGCCCATGAAATTATGGCCAATGATCGCGACGTTTAGTTGTGACTGCATACCGTCTCCTGTCAGATTTCTTCAATCTCGATTCCAAAGACACCGGCGATAGTGCGGATATCGTTGAGATTGTGACCCATTGTCAACAAGTAATGATGGGATGCGACTGATCTCATTAGTTTCAGACCATCGCCGACCTTGACAACACCTCCGTTCAAACAATCGGACCCGGGAAACTGGGAGTAACCTGTTAGGTCGCCTTCCGCGACAGTCATTTTTTGCATGGAGGGATGAAGTTTAGCAAGCGTCATCGGGCCTGTTGGGAGATCGGCATCAATGGCGGTGGCGTTATCGTCAACGATTGCGAGTGCCTTGTTCTTGAGACTCCAACGGGTAGCGAAGGCTCTGGGAATGACGCCCATGAATCCACAGTGCGCAATCAGGATATGATTGTCTGGATCACCTTCGACGGCCGGAAATGCAGGAATTCGCTCATGTTTTAGGGCAGCCTGACCCAACACAAACGGATAGAGATTGGTCATCAGGATCGGCACATCCAAAGATTTGTGCAGTACGTATTTGCTGAGCATCGACATTGTATCGGCTTCGCAGCCCCACATCATGCCTCGCTCTTCAAACAAACGGGCCCATGCTAAACAGGGTGTCGTGTCGGAGAAGTGTGATTCATTTAAGCAATTGATTCCGACACTGCGAATGTTGGGATCGGCATCCAAGTGCTCTTTGACCGCCAAATAGATTTTGACGGCGCTCAACAGTGGACTGCCACTGACAGTCTCCTCCTGCCACTGCCAGGCATCCCACTCGTGCTGCGCTGCGTCATCAGAGATCTGTTTGGCCTTAGCGCCGAGTTCACGAAAGCTGCGTTTTTCGATTGTCACGCCAAACTTGTCGGCCATCCGTTGTGTGCACTCGTCCTCCCACCAATAAAACCGCTTGAAGATCGGCGCCTGGGCGCCTTGGCCAGGATCATCTTGAAACACGACAAACTTGGCAGATGCCAATTCGCGTTTGACTCGCAGGGCAGCGACGATCTTCTTTGTCAAAGAAAGGTCATACGGAGCCAGAGTTGATACGCCCTCACCGCGAAGATACTCGGTGATTTCCCAGTCCCACATGGCGATCGTGCCGGATTCATCCGTAACGATCAAGATGGGGATTTTGATTGCTTGAAACGCATCGAGACAACGATAGGCCTCACCCAGTATTTGTGGAAACAGCACTGCTTCGGCGTCTGGGATTTGCGCTCCCAATGGGACCGGATCCAGTAGCTCAACGTTGTTTCCGATCAAGCGACGAATGTGTGCCATCTGCGTGTCGAATCCTTCATCCCGACCCGGATCGAAATAGAGGGGAACCAGACGAGGTTTCATGCAATATTCCTTTAAGTTTGCCGAAGACGGCTGCCCATTGCCGCCTGGTTTGACTTCGGACAGAGTCGCAGGTTGGGCACCTGGCGGGGCCAACTTCTATCGCGTCAGCTCCATCGGATCACGCAATTGGTGTTAGGTTACGCCACCGATTCCGAATCAACTTCGGCTGCGATGTTGCGCAAGGCTTGAACACTACTCGCCACAGCGGCATCCTCGTCCTCATAATCCGGATGGAGGAAATCAAGTTCCATCGCGAGAAATCCCTGGTAGTTGGCTTGCTTTAGTTTTCGGGCGAGAGCCAAGTTATCAATGAAGCCGTCACCAACCGGGGCGGTGGAAAAGAAATACCAATCGTCAACATTTGCGTCGGAGTTGATTTTGAGATCCTTGATATGCGTTGCCAGCGTGTGCGGAGCCAGCTTGTCCATCGCTTTAACCGGATCGTCTAAAAGGCGAGCGAAATTCCCGGTATCAAAGTTCAATCCGAGATAGGGGGAGCCGACTTCTTCTAGCAGTTGCAGGATTTCATCGCCAGTAAAATCAATGTGGTTCTCGATCGCCATTTTAACGTCGTGATCTTGTGCGATTGGAATCGCTGCTTTGAACATACGAACTAACCGCTGGATCTGTGTCTGATGATCCTCAAAACGGAACATCAGCGACGATCCAACCACTCGCATGACTTTCGCACCGATTTGCTCCGCATGCTGAAAGGTCCGCAACATCTCCTGATATTCGTCTTCGTTCTTGCCACCCTCCAAACCGTCTGGGTGCCCCCACGCCCAGACTCGGTCGAATTGGTAATCGTCAAGTCGGTCTTTGATCGATTTGAGATAACCCTCATCATCCTTGTTGGGCACAAAACAGGACTCGATTGAAACACCATCGACAGCCAGCTGTTTTGCTCGATCCAAAAAACCCTCAAGCAGCATCCGTTTCGGTGGATCTGCCTGTTCTGGATAGACTTCACCAAAATACCGGTGATAACAATAACTGTCGATTCCAACCTTCATCTGCATACTCCGCTTTTGAGATGCTTTGTGAACTTACCACAAATATCTTATCAGAAAAATATTGGGAGCTGTTCGTCAGCCTTACTTGGTCGCTGCGCGTTTTCTGAAGCCAGCCACGACGAGGCATATGGTTAACCAAGTTGTGAACGCAAGGGTGGGTTCGGGAACAACGGCAGCCGATGGACGCTTGCCAACCTCGAATCCCGCATCGGAGAAGGCTGCAACCAAATCGCCCGTACCAAACACCGCATCGCCATCCCAGTCGCCTTCGGCCCAGCCGGCTGTTTCGCCTGTTTCAAACTTACCCACGCTGAAAACGGTCACCAAGTCGCTCGAATTAAACAGACCGTCCAAGTTAGCGTCGCCAAACCAGCTAACTTTCAGGTCCGCGACCCAGAATGATCTGTCTGCGCTATTTACACTACCGTCAGAGTTGACGTCAAACTCCAAGTTGTTGGTTCCGGCCCGAACCTCCGCGGAAAGTGAATCGATATCGGAAGCGTCCAGCTCACCATTCCCGTTGAAATCGCCGGAGGTGCGCACGGGTCCCATCGCGAGGGCAATGTGGTTGGCGATTTGTTCTTCTGTTAATTCGAAGGGATAAATTGCCACCTCATCAATCAGTCCCAACCAGGCAAAATTACTATCGGACTTTCTTGTCCGGCCGATGTACCACGAACCGTCGTCGCCGCCAGCGTCCTGCAAATCGCCACTGCCTTCGAAATCAATCTGCCTTTCCCCATCCAAGTAAACGATGCCCGTTCCATCACCACCGTCGCTTTCACCTGCAAAGATTCCCACGACATGGTGCCATTCATCCACCTCCATCGGTCCGTCGGAGTGAGGGTCAAAGAACTCGTTGAAGTCATTGCGAATGACAAAATCCAGTTCGCCGCCTTGTCCTGTGTGGTTTACATCCAGCTCATAGCTTCCGTCCCAGCGAGCAACGATCGGCGAGAAACCCACGGTGTGGTCGCCTTCGAGGAGCACCCAGGCCTCGATCGAGATTGAATTGCCGGGATGTTGTGGATCATCCAGCAGCACGTGTGTTCCGTTTTGTTCATCGAAATGAGCTGCCTTGCCTAACGCAGGAAAAGCACTCGCATGGCCCAGCGTGACCCCGCCTTCATAGGTTCCGGGGTTATTTGACTGAGCTGGTATATCACCGTTTGCGGCCTGGTCAGGAATCTCGTCCTTGGCTGGTTGTGAGGTATCCGTTTCCTCGAAACGCCAATAATGGATCGCACCGTCGGAAATTATCTGTTCGGCATACTGAGCTTGAACTTGAGTCTCCGGAAAGATAATTGCGGCTGCAACGACGAACATCAACACCCGAACTCGGAGTGAGAGGGTCATGGGTAACTCTCCTGAAGTCTGTTAGGTAACTGTCTGTTGGAAACACGAGGTTGGCCTGATCATCCTAAGGCGATCATTCGACTGCTAGGTCATTCGATGGAATCGCGCCGCGCGAAAGCACCAATGCCTTATGGTGGGGCTGATCTGCTCGCGAGCCTGAGCCGCCAGCAGTTGGTTTGGGCTCATGGGTGATTGGTTTCCTTTCGGTTGGCACCAGCGATATCGTTTAGCAGCGACGAACTTAATGTCGGTATGACGGCTGACGAATAACTTCCACGTTGAAAGGCAAAAACCAAGTCCCGCGAATCGAATCTCGCGTCTCCATTCCAATCGCCATCCGTCCAACTTGCCAGCTCGGTTGCCGACTCGTATTTTCCTTGTTGAAATATTTGCACCAAGTCAGACGAGTCAAACACGCGATCAAGATTCGAATCGCCGGCCTCAAATTTGGCCTCACCTGGCGTCCCGCCAATTGGGGCGCTGGCGCGCCAGTTGGCGGGATTGTTGTAATCACCATTCGTAGAGATCGCTTGCAAAGAGGCTCCTAGTCCGTCAGCTAAAGCGGGCCAGGCCACGCTGTCGTCGTAGGTAAACGATTGCAGTACGCTTCCATCGGCGGCTAACAGTGTGATTTGTTCACCGTCGTCTGCGAGTCGGCCGTTGTATTGGCCTGCAATTCGTATGTCGTTTTCGTAGCGTGAAGTGAAAGCGCTCTGATTTTCTACGATAACGATGCGCTGTCCGGGGGCCAGTGATTGTTGCTCGAATTTGAATTCGATGCCCTCTGCTGTACCGTTCACATCAACTTCGCTAAGTTGCACGTTCCCAAGATTGATACCTTTTTGGCCAATATTGACCAGCTCAATGAACTCATATTCGTTGTTATCCAAGTCAAGTTCGCCCACGGTCAAATCCGCATCGGCAGGATTGTAATGAACTTCGCTGATGCGTAGATTCGTCGAACTGGCAGGCACGACATCGACCAGATAGTTTCTTGACTCCACTGCCGACCAAACTTCATCTTGCAGGACTCGTGCCTGGACCGTCGTTTCCGAGTTGATGGTCAGGGGAGTGGTGTACAGATTGGCGTTCGGATTCATCGCTCCGCCGGCTAAACGTGGGTCGCTGCCGTCTGTTGTGAAGTAGATCGGCAATCGTCGAGGCTGTTCATCCTGAGGCACAGCAACTAATTCGGGCAGGATGAGAAAATCAGAACTACCGGTGCTTGTATTGATACCATGAATTGCCAATACGTTGTGGCCGGTCTGCAGGAGGTTTGCGAAATCGGATATATCAAAGGTTTCAAAATCGTAAGCTTCATGGGCATTTGCGCGGGCCTCGCCCAGGTTGGGGTTGCGTACCGATGCGCTGCGCGCCACTTCGGTGCCATTCAGGTAGGCGACGAACCCATCGTCGTATCGCATGTTCAGTAACAGAGCTTGAAGCGAGGTCGGATCTTGGGCAAGGTTGAAATCAATGCGCAAGAGCGCTGACCGGATACGCCTCATCTTCGACTGCACGTCAGTTTCAATGATGCTGTTGTAGCCTTCAGAATTATCGAATCCAACACCTGTTGTTGCCGCGATCCACGTCGCATCAGGCTGGAAGTCCACGGCCGTCCAGCGATTGCCTAACGCGTCATCTTCGACAGGCTTTAGCCGGGCTGAAGCACCAGCAGCGACAAGAATCTGGCCAGCCGGCGCCAGATCCGACTCCATGGCGAGCGACGTTCCGGACGCGATCACGCCATTGGGTTGATCCAATCGGGGTGCTGGCACAAATTGCTCGTCCAGCCAGGCAGCGTGTTGTACGAGCCAGTCGCCCAGGTAATCAACTTCCTTTTCGTAGGTGTCCCGGTTCTGGAAACCGGGCGGTGAGATGTGGGTGTTACGTCCTAGCGTGTTCCAGCGTTCAAAATTACGGCCCGCCGCTTCGGCGGTCAGTAATTGATATTTTGCATCAATGTCGGCTAAGAAATTATCGTCTTGGAGGACCGTTTGTCGTAATTCATGCCAACGATCAACGATTAGTTGCCAATGATCGGGGTCTTGCTGCAACCGCACCGACCACGCGGGCCAAGGAGGAATCGTTGCCGTCGTGTACGAATAATTCCACCCTTCAATGTCACACCCACAACGCTGAACGGTACTTGGTTCCGCATAATTCACGTTACCCAACGCCCAATTCATGTCCCACATCGGGCCTTGCGTCAGTTTGCCGCCGCGATCAATCCAAATGTAGGTGCTGCCACCATCGAAATCACGAGTGAACTCGCGCATCGCCCGGTAATCGACAAACGATGCTACATCGATATACTCGCTGTAGTGCTTACCTGTTTCCGGATGGATGAAATCGGGACTGTAGAGCGCTGTCTCGAATTCTTCGATATAGCTTTTGATCCAGCTTTTCTGCGCCGCATTCAAATCGCCAAACGCAGGGTCCTCGTATTGATAACCGATCGATCGACCACTGCCCCGTGTTGTGAACGGACCAGGATTACCCACTTCGATTACGTATCCGCCAGTGATCTCTTCTTTATTGGTTGTCGCCTCCGGCGATTGAATATCGATGCGATTTGGGCCTATCTTAATGCTCTCGACCAAAACATAGATTCCGAGGTAGTCGTCGTCGAAAGAGATCTCACTGTCACCGTCAGTATTCAGGAATAGTTCTACATATTTGGTTCTTGGAGAATAGTATCCGAGATCCTCCCACCACTTGAAGGTGACCACGTTACGCATCAACGATTTGTCGGTATAAGGTCCGTTTAACACCCAATCCGATTCGGATGGAAGTCCCAGCAAAGGGAATTCAGCATCGTTGCCGGCCGCGTCCCATGTTTCGAATTTGTATTGTTTCTTAGCAAACCCGGCGCTCGATCTTCCACGCTGTCGGATTCCCGACTCTCCCAGATACTGCGGATCGGAATTGACGCTTGATCTTCCCGTCGTTGGCGAAATGTCGAAGACCGCAGAGAACGAACTACGGTCGCGACCCGAGCCGGGCGTTTTGTTGAACGTGTCGATCACGAAGATCGGTAGGTTCGAATCGAATTGCTTGAGATCATCAGCCATCTTGAGAAACGCTTCACGCTGCACAGGACCGCCCACTCCAAGACTTGTGAACGATCTTGCCTTGATCTGTGTAGTCTGACGGACGGTGATCGACCCGTCGTAAAGCGTGGAATTGACGGTTGGCTCCGTCCCATCGGTCGTGTAGCGGATCGTATCGATGTCGTTCGCAATCGACAGACTGACCGTCACATCCTCAGTGAGAATGCCGCCAGCCCGTGAAAAAGTCACTAGGCCACCACCACGCAACGAATTTGACTCACCCGGCGTAGGACTGCCAAGGAATCCGAAGGTTACCGGATCTGCTCCTACAGCGATTAACTCCGGGTGGATCAGAAAGTCCGATCCGTCGTCGGGTGAATTTAATCCGTGAATTGCCAGCACATTTCCACTCTCTCGGAAAGCCTCCTTCGTATCTGGGATGTCAAACTCGGCGAACTCCAGTGCTGATGGGTCCGGGTTTGTGTTCGTAGCGGAAGCGTCCCAGTCGGTCTGCAAGGGTGCGTTCGTGCGCGCCACTTCGGTGCCATTCAGGTAGGCAACGAATCCGTCGTCATACTTCATTCGCAATGTGGCGTTGGTGATCGAATCGAAGGCTGGCGCATCAAAGGATGTCCGCAAGTAGACCGACGATTGGTCGACTTCATACATCGAGGAGGTCAAGTTAGTCGTGATCACATCTGCGTCATAAGCCAAATCTGGATTGAGCAGCTTGCCTCGTGACAATGAGACTTCGCCTAAACCGTAAAACGCGCCATGCGAGCTCACTTGACGCAATCGAATGAAACGTGCCGTCTGTTCGCCAACTGAGAATTGTTCGAGAGGGACTCGCTCACCGAGCACCGGTTCAGCCGTTGTGAAAAACTGCTCGTCCGTGAAGTCGTCTCCGTTCTGTGAGAACGAGACGGCGAACTCCTTCGTTCCCTGATTTTGTTGGACATCTCGGTTCTGGATGGTGTCGAAAAATGAATAATTCCAGAGCAATAGATGGTCAAACGTAGCCGGGAAAAGGAGGGAGAATTGTAACGTACCTGGAGAACTGCTGAGCCAACCGCCGTCGTTCTCGAAAACAGCTGAATGGCTTGTGGCCGCAGAAATCGGTAGTGGCGTCAAGTAAGGTGATTGTTGGTTAATGAGATGCGAACTGCTCCCACTAAAGGTTCCGTCAAATCCCACATGAGAAACCGTGAAAGGAGTTACCACGGTGCCTTCGGTCTGATCTGCATCAAATCCGAAACCCGCTCGTCCTTCACTCCACGCGGAACTATCAAATCCAGCTTGCGTCCATGACGGTGAGCCATTCTGTAAACCATCCGCCGAGCCATTCGAAGGCACCGACAGCTGGTAAACCGATTCGGCATCGACATAGGTTTGCATGCCCGATGCACCGCGTCCATAGGATATGTCTGCGGTCTGTACTGGGTAACTTGATGAGTCTTGAATTGTGGTCCCATCCGGTCGTACCAGTGCGATTAACTCTCCCGATTTCGATAGCTTGAAGTTTGTATGTAAATTCGCTGTCGGATCACGGCGGTCTTTACCTGATGCGAAAAACAGCCGGTATTCATCCGGACTGAGTATCGTGTCCTGTGGCAGCTGCCATTTGGTGAGCTCGGTTTGATCGTCGGTCAAGTGCCAACCGCCAAGGTTGATTGGCTCGGCTGACACGTTATGTAGTTCGACCCAATCCGGTGTTTCCTGATCTTCATCTTCAAGTGTCCCACGATTGGACGCCATGAATTCGTTGATCACGACATCTCCCGCCAGCATCGTCCGTGATTCCAGTCGCTCTAAATCGAAACGGCGAAACTTTCGGTTGAAAACTGAACTCATTTTCGTGACCCTTTTATCGAAGGATTCGATCGTGGTCACAATGTGACGATGCTCTGTTCGTTGCGACCATGATAGAGTCCGTAATTTTAAGACATCTTAGAAAGAATTCGACCTTCTTTCTAAGAAATCTTTTTAGGCATCTGTTCGACAAGATTAACCGATACTGACAAAGCCGATTCGTGTTAGGCATCTGTTCGACAAGATTAACCGATACTGACAAAGCCGATTCGTGGTCGGTAATCATTCCGCATGGCAACCATGATTTATGAAATGGTTTTTCATTTTTTGAAATGAAATTACGTAGGCGTCGCAAGCGTCCCGTCGTTGTCGCAAAAGTTTCGTCGTTGTCGCAAAAGCGAAGTGATTTTGTCGTAAAAGATCCATCGTTGTCGCAGAAGTGAAAAGAGGTTGTCGAAAACATATTTTCGGTTTCGTATGTCCATGAAAGTTTTTTCTTGTAGATCCGTTCTCCTTATATCAAAATGCGCTCGGTTTCATCCTTCGAATTACTTGGATGGTGTTTGTTTCGATGACGCCTGGAAAATGTTTGCAATCGGTAGGCTTTGCGATGTAGTCGCAAGAGATCTATCGAGTCATCCAGTGATCGTTTGGAGTCAGGCTAATGAAGTGAACTTCCATAGCTAAAGAGAATCAAGGCTACAGAGAATCAGTAGCGATTGATTTGTCTCATTTTGGGATTTCTTGAGTCTGATTGTTATGAATCATCTGGGAGCAAAATGTCATGAGATTTACATCGACTTGTGTTTTATCTTCGCTTCTCGCGTTGGGTATGATTGCGGTAGGGCAAGCCGGAACTTATTCGGACTTGGTCATTGCTGATGGTGCGATCAATTACTGGAGTTTTGAGCAGGCGTCGACGGCTGATCCCGCAACGGACTCAGCAGGGAGTGTGGACGGTACTTACCAGGGCAACGTGGTTCTGGCTCCGAATACCGAGAGTTCTCTGCTGGGCAATGCAGCCCAATTTGACGGCCAGGATGGCACCCATGTTGCACTAGGTGCTGGTACCGTTATCGGAGATTCGATCACGGTCGAAGCGTGGGTTAATCTCGATGTGGACGCGACAGCCGGGTTTTCACCCGTATTGGCCAAATGGGACGGTAGTTTCGAATTGGATGTGAATGCAACGGACCAACCGGGATTAGGTACTGATCGAGTGGATTTCGTTCTCCGAAATTCCAGCAATGATTTCGGAGACCCGGCTTCTCCAATCGCCATTTCTCGTGGTGAATGGCACCATGTTGCGGGCGTCTACGATGGCACGACAGGAGAAGGCCTTGTTTACCTGGACGGTGTGGCTGGCGCACCGTTCTCTTTAGGCGGCGCATTGCAGAACGCAGGTGGCGATGATGGTAATTGGTACATCGGAACTACGCGTAACCCAGCGAGCGGATTCAATTGGGACGGCTGGATCGATGAAGTCGCAGTTTATGACAAGGCTTTGTCGGCCGAGACGATTCAAAGCCACATCAACGCTGTTCCTGAGCCGACGAGCGTTAGTCTGCTATTGGTCGGTCTCCTAGGGGTAGGTCTCTTGCGTAGAAAGAGATAAGGCTAGGGAATGGCGTGAATTGAAAAAAGTAAACAGGCTGGGATAATGACTGTATTATTCCAGCTTGTATTCGTTGTTGAGCACTGAATTTAATTTGTACACCCCGTCACACTTCGCATGTTACGATGAGGTCATGCGCAATCTTCTCACTCTGACACTACTTTCAATTCTCGCGTCCGGTTGCAATCGTTCGCGGGACGCTGAACGTCCGCCTAAAGACGTGGCGTTGACGGTGACATCCAAGAGTGATGACCGATCTGAGGTAGCCACCCCGTTGAAGGTGACACCCTTGTCGGAGCCTCCGCTTAGAAACGGTCGATTCCAGTATTTCGATTCCGAGACAACGGGGATCGATTTTGTTCATCATTGGAATCCTTCGCCGCGTCATGAGTTAAAACTGGCCAATGCAGTGGCGGGAGGTGGTGTTGCCGTCGGTGACTACGATGGTGATGCTCGTCCCGACATTTATTTGACCCGTCCGACCGGTGGCGGCCGTTTGTACCGCAACCTTGGAGACTTTCGCTTTCAGGATGTGACCGAAACGGCTGGCATACAAAGTGGTGAATACTGGGGCACGGGTGCCTGCTTTGTGGATGCTGATAATGATGGCCGACTCGATCTGTATGTCTGTGGATACGACTGCCCAAATCAGTTGTACATCAACCAGGGTGATGCCACTTTTACCGAATGCGCGGCGTCGTGTGGAGTCGATTTTCGTGGTGCGAGCATCATGGCCGCTTGGTCTGATTACGATGTCGACGGTGATCTGGATATGTATCTCGTGACCAATCGGCTGGATCCGGTAAAGAAATTCCAAACCAAAGCATTTCGCCGTAATGGCAAGTGGGTTGTACCAGCAGAAGTTCGCGAAACGAATGACATTCTTGTTAAACCTGACGGATCGCCTTTCCCGATCGATGCGGGCCAATTCGATCATCTGTATCGCAACGACGGTCCAGGTCCTGATGGGCGAATCAAGTTCGTGGAAGTCAGTGACGAAGCTGGGTTGCAGGGAAACTACTTTGGTCTTTCGGCAACCTGGTGGGACGTGGATCAAGACGGATTGCCGGACTTATACGTTGCCAACGACTTTTTTGGTCCTGATCAGCTTTACCATAACAACGGTGACGGAACGTTCTCTGATGTGACACGGTTGGCGTTAGCGCACACTCCATGGTTTTCCATGGGTGCCGATTTCGGCGATATCAACAACGATGGCCATCTTGATTTCATGGCGTCGGATATGTCTGGCACCAGTCATTACAAACAAAAAGTGGCCATGGGTGAAATGAATGAGAACGCCTGGTTCTTGGACTACTCAGAACCTCGTCAGTACATGCGCAACGCAATATACCTGAATTCGGGCACCGGTCGATTTTGGGAGATTGCCTACCTGACGGGATTGGCTGAATCGAATTGGACATGGTCGATTCGCTTTGGGGACTTGGACAGCGATGGGCGTGAAGATCTTTTTGTATCTAATGGGATGACTCGTGATTGGTTCAACAGTGATCTTCGCGCTCAGGCTCGTCAAATCGGCGATTGGTGGCAGGGCAGTCGCGATCTTTGGCTAAACGAACCGCCATTGCGTGAGCAAAACCTTGCTTTTCGCAATCACGGAAATCTGACCTTTGAAGATGCAAGTCAGGACTGGGGATTGAACGAGGAGTCGGTCAGTTTTGGTGCGACCTTAGCTGATTTGGATGGTGACGGTTACTTGGATGTCGTTATCAATAATTTTGAGGCCGCTCCCTCGCTCTACCGGAATGAATTGGCTGTCGGGCATCGCATTGCAATTCGATTGCGAGGTGACTCCAGCAATCGCTTTGGGCTAGGTGCGACTGTGCGATTGCGTTCCGCGTCCGGGCAGCAAGTTCGTTATCTTTCGTCGTCGCGAGGTTTTATGGCGGCGAGTGAACCGGTGTTGCACTTTGGACTAGGTGAGGACACGGTCGTGGATCAGTTAACCGTTAGCTGGCCCAGCGGCAAGGTTCAGGAGTTCAGCCGACTTCCAGTTGATCAACGCTATACGATAACCGAGCCTCACGGTTTGCCGCCCAAGAGGACTCTTCCACAGCGACCCAAGCCTATGTTTCGGCGAGACCGGAAGTTTCCCGTCGCTGCGCATCGCGAGCAGCCCTTCGATGACTTCGCTCAGCAGCCGTTACTTCCCAACAAGCTGTCGCAACTCGGCCCCGGTTTGGCCTGGGGTGACATTGATGGCGACGGGGATGATGATCTATACGTGGGGGCCGCGGCTGGGCAAGCTGGCCGGGTTTTTGCGAACGATTTGGGGAAGTTTAGTCCCATCATATCGCCCGCTTTTGATAAGGACGAAGCTTGCGAAGACATGGGAACGTTGTTCTTCGATTCAGATGGGGACGGAGATCTGGACTTGTATGTTGTTAGTGGTAGCTCGCAGTTTTCTGTCAAAAGTGAGGAACTTCGTGACCGCCTGTATTTGAACGATGGCGAAGGTAGATTTGAGTTGGCTCCCGAAGATACATTGCCGGACGCGTTAGAAAGCGGCAGTGCGGTTGCTGCTGCTGACTTCGATCGGGATGGTGACCTCGATTTGTTTGTCGGCGCTCGGTTGATTCCCGGACAGTATCCGCTTTCGCCGCGGGCCATGGTTTTACGTAACGAAACGACGCCAACGGGAACCAGTCGTTTCGTCGACGTTACCAATCAGATCGCATCCGGTCTGGATCGAGCCGGAATGGTGACCGGAGCTGTTTGGTCAGATGCGAATGGCGATGGATGGTTAGATTTACTACTGACATGCGATTGGGGCACCGTTCAATTCTGGAGAAATGATCAAGGTAAGTTAATCAATGCCACCGACGCTGCTGGCTTATCAGAAAGATCTGGTTGGTGGAACGGCATTGCTGGACGCGATTTGGACAACGATGGTGACATTGACTACGTCGTCACCAACGTCGGCCAGAATACCAAGTATCATGCCAGCCCAGCCCATCCCCAGGTTATGTATTACGGCGATTTTGATGACAGTGGCCGGATGAGATTGGTTGAAGCCGAATTTGAGGGGGATGAATTGATGCCGATTCGCGGCAAAAGTTGTTCCAGTCGCGCAATTCCTCTACTGAACGATCGTTTCGGTAGTTTTCACGACTTCGCATTAGCGTCCTTAGACGACATTTACACTTCCGAATGCCTGGAAGACGCACGACGATTCGAAGTGAATACGTTGGAAACATCCATTTTGCTAAATCAGGGTGACGGATCGTTTGAATTTCGTCCATTACCCAAGTTGGCACAAGCGTCACCGGCTTTTGGCGTGGTGCTGACCGAGATCGATGGTGATGGACATCCTGATATATATCTGGCGCAGAACTTTTTTGGTACACAACTAGAGACCGGCCGTATGGATGGTGGTACTAGTTTGTTGCTAACGGGGGCTGGCGACGGTACGTTTTCAGCGCTCTTTCCTCATCAATCTGGATTGATCGTCTCCGGTGATGCGAAAGGGTTGGCGGCGGCTGACATTAACTCTGACCATCGTATGGACTTGATCATTACGATGAATAATGGACCCGTACTGGCCTTTATCAACGAATGTTCATCGCCAGAACGTTTCTTTAGCGTTCGATTAAAGGGGCCCGCCGCTAACCGTTCTGCCATTGGATCGCGTGTATCTGTGCATCTGAAAGATGGGTCTAAGCAGACGGCCGAAGTTCATGCGGGTTCAGGTTACCTGTCGCAGTCAACCACGGAGCAATCCTTTGGCCTAGGGCTAGAAAACCAAGTTGACCGCGTGACCGTCCGATGGCCTGATGGTAGTTCAAGTGAACATCCGGTCTCGAGCGACCAAGCCTCAATTCTTATTGAGCTAGATTGAAGATCATGTCACAACTCCAGTCGTGCAACCCACGGACTACTCGCGACGCCATTCGTAATTGCGGTTGTTTGGTGGGAGTTGTCATGACTTTGCTATTGATCGTGACGTTGAACGGTTGTCATCGTTCTTCAACATCACCATTGTCACAAACCGTTAAGCCGATCGCTGGCTTGCAGTCGCGCCCGCTGCCCGAGCGAGAATCACGGGGTGATCAAGTCCGATTTGAATCAATGTCGGTTGATCGAACCGGGCTCGATTTTATCCATCATTGGATGCCCCCCGCCGATTATCCTCATGACCTAGAAACTCAAATGGCCGGCGGCGGTGTCGCCATCGGCGACTACGATAATGACGGACGACCGGACATTTACCTTTCCCGTCCGTATGGTGGTAATCGGCTCTATCGAAATTTGGGTGATTTTCGTTTTAATGACGTGACGGATATGGCTGGCTTGAGGGATGACGAGACGTGGGGGGGCGGAGTTTCTTTCGCCGATGTTGATAATGATGGTGACCTCGATTTGTTCGCTTGTTCCCACAATGGACCCAACCGTCTGTTCATTAACCAGGTCGATGGTACCTTCTTGGAACAGGCCAACCTGTTTGGCCTCGATTTTAGCGGCGCAAGCGTCATGATGGCCTTCTGTGATTATGATCTCGACGGCGATTTGGACGGATATCTTTTGACGAACCGATTAAATCCTCCCCGAGATGTCGAGCTTGGAAAGGCCGTCCGCATCAACGGTAAATGGGTCGTCCCGCCTGAAGCTCAGGAGTATAAGGACATCATTGTTACGCCGGATGGAAAGCCGATTCCGATCAACGCGGCACAGTTCGATCATCTGTTTCGCAATGATGGACCTGACCAAACCGGACAGACACGTTTTACCGACGTCAGTCAACAAGCGGGAATCGATGGCAACGACCATGGACTCGGCATCGTCTGGTGGGACTACAACGATGATGGATTTCCCGATTTGTACGTTGCGAATGATTTCACGGATGCCGACTGTCTGTACCATAACAATGGTGATGGCACGTTTACGAACATCATAGCAACATCGCTCCCGCATACGCCTTGGTTTTCGATGGGAGTTGACGCAGCCGACATCAATAACGATGGCCAAGTCGATCTGATGGCCTCCGACATGACGGGAACTAATCACTACAAACAAAAAGTCGGTATGGGAGAGATGGGGTCACAGTTGTGGTTTCTGGAATTCCCCAAGCCTCGCCAATACATGCGCAACGCCGTCTATCTAAACACGGGCACACCACGTTTCATGGAGGTGGGTTATCTAACCGGTCTAGCGGAAACCGATTGGACCTGGACCGTTCGATTTGCAGACCTCGACGAAGATGGCTGGCTTGACGCGTTTGTTACGAATGGAATGACACGCGATTGGCAAAACAGTGACTTGAAACGGCAGGCCGATGCGTTGGGTGGCAAGCAGTCACCCAAAGGGCGAGCGTTCTGGCAGAATCAGAGTGCCAAGCAGGACCGTAACCTGTTGTTTCATAATCAAGGTGATCTAAACTTCAGTAGCGAGGGCGATAAGTTTGGACTCGATCACGACGGTGTAAGTTTTGGTGCCGCGACAGGTGACCTCGATGGTGATGGAGACCTCGACCTGATTGTGAATAACTTTGAAGAGCATGTTAGCGTCTATCGAAACTTGTCGTCGGAACAAAATCGTGTCATCGTTCAGTTGAAAGGGACCCAGGGCAATCGATATGGAATAGGAGCCAGACTACAAATCGAAACGCAAACGGGTAAACAGAGACGAGACTTGACTGCTGCTCGTGGATTCATGTCTTCTGGTGAACCAATCGCTCATTTTGGACTCGGCAGTGATTCGGTAATCGATCGATTGACGTTGCGCTGGCCGAGCGGGCAGCTGCAAGCTTTCGACAATCTTCCCGTGAACCGGGTTTATACCGTGACAGAGCCGACAATCTCGACGGCGACCGACGAATCAGATTCGGTTCGAGTCGCAATGTTTAAGGCGGGCGTGATCGCCCCCTCAGCCGTCCATCGAGAACAGCCATTTGACGACTTTAAACGGCAGCCCCTCTTGCCAAATCGACTCTCACAGCTTGGGCCCGGTATGGCTTGTGGAGATATCAATGGTGACGGAGTTGACGATGTTTTTCTGGGCGGAGCTGCTGGTCAGCCAGGAACGATGTTGATTAATCGAGACGGACGTTTCATACCCCTTCGTAATTCGAATTCCACGGTGTTTTTCCAGGATCGTCACTGCGAGGACATGGGGCTGTTGTTGTTTGATGCGGATGGCGATGCCGATCTCGATTTATATGTTGTGAGTGGCGGAGTGGAGTGTGAAGAGGGGAGTTCTCGGTTGCAGGATCGGTTATACGTTAATGACGGACATGGCGCGTTTACGAAGGCGCCGCCCGACACCTTACCCAAGATGCTTGCGAGCGGAAGTACGGTGGTTGCTGCCGATTATGATCGAGATCACGACCTGGACCTATTTGTCGGTGGACGAGTTCGTCCTGGTGCGTATCCGCTCACGCCACGATCGTATCTGTTGCGAAACGATTCCAGTCAAACGGGTGGACTGCACTTCACCGACGTCACCGATGACGTAGCGCCGGAGTTGGGACAGCAAGGTATGGTCACTGGGGCCCTCTGGACTGACTCCAATTGCGACGGCTGGATCGACTTGATCGTCACCTGCGAATGGGAACCGATTCGGATGTGGCAGAATAATCAAGGACAGTTTGCAAACGTGACGGACTCGGCTGGCTTAAGCAAATACTTAGGATGGTGGAACAGTGTTAATGGTCGAGATTTCGACAACGATGGCGACATCGACTATGTCGTGACGAATTTTGGTCTGAATACGAAGTATGAAGCCAGCGAAAGAACGCCTGTTGAACTTTACTATGGAAGTTTCGATGACAGCGGGGAAATGCGTTTGATCGAAGCCGAGCATGAAGGTCGACAACTGTACCCAGTGCGGGGACGCAGTTGCTCAAGTAACGCAATTCCTGTCGTGGGCGAACGTTTCGAGTCCTATCACGACTTTGCGTTGGCGTCGTTGTCAGAGATCTACACGGCTGAATCTTTGCAGCGATCGCATTTGTTTTCCACCAATACCTTGGAGTCAGGTATCCTAATCAATGATGGTCGGGGACATTTTGAATTTCGAGTGTTACCAAGAATTGCTCAAGCATCTCCGAGCTTTGGTGTGGTGACAACAGAATTGGACGGAGACGGTATAGCGGATATTTTCCTGGCGCAGAATTTTTTCGGGCCTCAAGTCGAAACTGGCCGAATGGACGGAGGGGTCGGTCTGTTGCTACGTGGCCAAGTTCCTTCCGCTCAGAACTCGGGCTTTACGCCGATATGGCCTGACCGAAGTGGTATCGTTGTTTCTGGTGATGCAACATCGGCTTTGTGTACTGACGCCAATCAAGATGGTCGTCCTGATTTGCTCGTTGCCGAAAATAACGGTCGCATAAGATCGTTTCTACACCAAGCTGAAAATAGCAACTCCTTCTTGTCAATCGACGTTAAGAATCAGCGGGGTGCGCCGGCCGTGGGAGCCCGTGTGGAACTGATCCTTAGCGACGGGGCGCGCCAAGTTGCCGAACTGTATGCCGGCTCGGGATATCTTTCCCAATCGACGCACCTACTTACGTTCGGATTGGGAGACAATCGGACGGTCGAACACGTCAACGTTCGTTGGGCCGACGGAAGTACCAACAAATATAGCAACCTGGAAACCAAGGCCGTGCTGCGAATCCAGCAAGATTAGGTGCAATCAACAACGTCGGATTCACGGCGAGAACCGTATGCACACTCGAGTGGAATTGCATTGGTAAAGTTTCAACGGTTAGTTGGTCCGTCTCAATTGAGAGTGAATTCAAGCCTATTAAATCAGCTCAGCTTGTGCTCGAGCCAATCGGAATTTCAGTTTGTTGGTGAGAAATGAGAAGTGCCACAGGCATCAACGACCAAATCTTTGTTCAGCAAGTTTTAATCGCGTTGTGTCCGATTCCGGACAATTTTACTGCAACTTTGTCCTGGCTTCATCGAGGAGGTGATGGAGAAATGGAGTTGGCTGGCAGCAGCATTTCGTATCGCTTTCCCGTTGCATGACTATCCGTTGCGCAGATTGTGCTTAGCATCGACGCGCTCTGGAGCTGATTCTAGCCGTGACAATTCGAAGAAATCGCGTTGCTTTTACCGTTCTAAATGCTAAATCAGTTACGACCGAATTCTTCAGTGTGTTTGGGTGAACAACGCGGAGAGCAGTTACTGAAATCGTTAAGCTAGAAAATCGGTTCGCGACGACGGTTTCCGTTTCGCCAACCTTTCTGGCGATGCTAATATTGCAAGCAGCTCTTTGCGTCGAGAGCTTCGTTTTCTTCGATGATTTCGAGCTTGCGATCGAGGATCTTTCGAAGCTTTTTATTCGGATACACCTTCTTGGTTCTAGTAGAGCAGTGATTGGAAAAGTTGGAGAGAACGCGACGATCGGGGCTTTGCTGGAAACCTACGCCCGTTCCCGGCAGAACGTAATAGCGTTACATTGCGGCACTGTCGAGTTGACCTTTCGTGAGTTACTTGATCGTGTGTATGAGGTGGCGAACGATGTCATGACGGACATCCCCGATGAAGTTGTTGGCCTGCTCGTTGAAAACCCAATTGATCAAATCGTTGGGATGCTCGCCGCTCTTCACGCGGGACGATTTTATTGGGTGATTCCGCCTGCCGCCAGTGACGAATTTATCCTGAAGAACTGTTGCAAGCTCAATTGCAGTACGGTCGTTGTTGACGGTTCTTCCGCTTTGCGAGACGAATTGGTACGACAAAATATCCGACTCTTGGAATGGCCACAAACTCACAGGGAAAACGCATCGAGCGCATCACTTGCAGAGGCAGTAAAGAGCTGCAGTCGTCATGCCGCCGGAGCATGTTATTCAACGTCAGGTTCAAGCGGTGAACCGAAAATTATCCGACGCACGCTTGATCAGATTCGAGATCGGGTTAATCTCTATGCGAGCGAATGTGGATTTTCATCTGAAGATCGATTTGCGCTGATGACTCATCCGGGCTTTGTTGCCGCGGAAGGAGATATCTATGGTAGCCTGCTGCGCGGGGCTGCTCTCTATCTTGTCAATACGTTGGATCTGACATTCCCGCAGTTTTCGGATTGGATGCGAAGTAATGCAATTACGGTGGTTCATCCCCCCATTCCGTATTTTGAACGATGGTGTGAGTCATGGCGTGATGTTGAATCGTTTCCACAGCTGCGTTGCGTGCTATTGGGGGGTGGCGCGGTGTCGCCGAAGGCGATCAAAGGAATTTGGAATCAAGTTGCGGAAGACGCGCTCATTCATCACCGCTATTCGTCGACAGAGGCCGGCCCCGTAGCTCGATTTGTTTTGCGTTCAGGCACACGCGTAGCGAGCCAATATTTGCCGATGGGTCGTCCCTTTCCTTTCATTGACTGGAGAGTCGAGAATGATGGAAGTTCGGCTGGCAAGCAAGGTGAACTGCTGTTGAAAAGTCCATACTTGTCGGCCGATGCGCCGGTCGATAGTCAGGGATACTACCATACCGGTGATTGGGTGGAGGTGAAAAGGTCGCAGCTGTTTTTTTTAGGTCGCCGAGACCAGATGGTAAAAGTGCGAGGTTACCGAGTCCAACTGGATGATGTCTCACACGTGATTGCGGATCGTGAAGGCATCGTCGACGCGCGAGTTATCGCTCATCGTGGTCGGTCCAATGTTGTGCGACTCTTCGCTTTCGTTGTCATGGAAACTCCCGATCCTTCTACGACAGAATTGCATCAGGAGTTACGTGAGGCGTTGCCGCCCCATTGTGTTCCAACGCAGGTGATTGCGCTGTCGGAGATGCCGAAGACTCCGACGGGGAAGCACGACGTTCAACGCCTGACCAACCAATTAGCCGAACGGCCCGAACTTTCTGAGCAGCTAGTCGGAGACATAGGGCAAATGCTGGAAAGCTTTTGGCGATCCACTTCGGGCTGGATCGGATCCATTGATCGGCAACAGACACTGGTTGAGCAAGGTGGTGACTCCTTAACTGTGCTTGAGTTTTTGGTGCTGATTGAAAAGTCATTGAAGGTGACTCTCACGCCGATCGATCTGATTCGTTACCCAACTCTTGTCGAGCTGGAAGAATACGTCGAAGCGAGGATGGACAGCTCAGGGTCGGGAGCTGAATTAGCGCCGGACCCAAGTATCTATCCGTTGAATCAAGAAGGTTTTACCCCGGTGGTCTGTTTTCCGGCAGGTGCCGATTTAGCACTGCGACATTATGACCTCGCGAAGGAGCTTGATGGGAAGTTGTCACTCTACCTGTTGTATCCTTGTGGCCATGATGGGAAATCTCCACCGCTGCGAAATATCGAGCAACAAGTCGACTATTACGTCGGCAAAATACGATCTCGATTTGGAAATACACCGGTTGTACTCTGTGGATTCTCACTGGGAGGAATCGCTGCCT
This sequence comes from Pirellulaceae bacterium, assembly GCA_029243025.1. Taxonomy (NCBI): domain Bacteria; kingdom Pseudomonadati; phylum Planctomycetota; class Planctomycetia; order Pirellulales; family Pirellulaceae; species Pirellulaceae bacterium. Next base: position 85,835 of record JAQWSU010000054.1, read on the forward strand.
ATGCCGTAGCAGCCTCCAACAGATTAAATGTTCATCACTTGTTACTGCTCGACAGTCAACTCTATGAGCGTCGGGTTTATCGACGTCAGTCGGGGCCGTTGATGCGTTTGCGAAGTATCATCCGCCATCGCGACAAATTTTTGCGGTCATTTCACGCTAGGTGGTCCAGCAGATGGGCAAGATGGCGCGGAAGACCATATCCGATTAGGCATCGTCAAGCCTATTTTGTTCATCTGAATAAGCAAGTTCGACGTGGCTTCAAGATGAAGCCCTATTACAATTCAGTACATTTTCTGGGTAGTAATGGTTACGACGGCGAAGGATTCGAACTTCGTGTGAAGCCGTGGAGACAACTCTGCAAGGGCGAACTGGTACTTTCGTTTGTTGATACGGACCATCTTCGAATCTTTCGATACCCGCATGTAAGCGAAACAGCTAGGTTGATTTATAAACATACCGAAACTCTTAAGCCGTTTCATGAAACGTAAAACTAATTTCGAAACGAATCCATTCCACCTCGCACTGATCTTGGGGGGTGTTTCGCTGATCTTGATCGGACAGTTTTGGGGAGAATGGCCCTTTAGTCAAATATCGGTCTATCGAAACCCATTGCCAGATGGGTTGAGGATTCACAGACATTGCGTTGCGGTCACCTCGGAGGGGCAGCTTGATGTTGTTCGGCTGGAAAACGTTGACTTTGAAATTGTTAGACTGCATTCGCGTGCCCATCAGCATGCGCGAAACGAGAGCGATCGTCAGCGATCCTTGAAAGCCTTGGCGGATTACGTTGTTCGAGTAACCCCACCTTTTTTTCATTTTCACGGATTAAAGATGTACTTGGTGACCTGGGACATTGACGCGGGAAGAATTATTGATGAACGGGTTGTTGACGAATTCAAAGTTTTTGGTGGTTCCAAAGATTAAATGGTCCCCGCTGGGGGACTTGTTCGGGGAAATAAATGCAACCTGTCTTCATGAAAAAAATAGTTGATCGATTTTCGGTGTTGCGAAAAATCCAGAAATGGTACTGGCAAAAGCTCAATTCCTGGAGATTTAAGCGGAAACTTGAGCGGTTAGGTCGAGAAAATAAACTACCGGTTCTGGTCTATCAAATGGCCAAGGTGGGTTCGCGGTCGGTTGTTCAATCGTTCCCCACGCCGAAATATCCATTCGCCGTTCATATCCATCGTCTGCACGCCAAAGGGATCGACAAGAAAGTAGCCGATCTTCGTCGGATGAAGCTGAATGTGGCGGGGCACTATTGGCAGGGTAAGGCAGTCTATCAAAGTGTGATCAAACGCCACCGACCCTTCAAAATGATCACGCCCGTCCGCGAGCCGATTGGACGGAATCTGTCTTTTTTCTTCGAGCGATTTGAATACGTCGTCGGGATGCCGTTTTCGGAGTCGACGCACTCCGTCAAGGAATTGACCGACATTTTCTTGAGCAACGCGAGTTTTTTGAATCGTTTATCCTGGTTCAATGACGAGTTTCGAGTTTCTCTTGGTGTTGATATCTACGAGCACCCGTTCCCCCAAGATCTCGGATTTAAGCGGATACGCTGTGGAAACGGCGAGGTTCTACTGTTGAAAATTGAACTTGAAAACGAAGTCATAGAGAAGTGCATTGCTGATTTTCTTGACGAACCTGGATTTGAACTTGCAAAGGCGAACACGGCTTCATCCAAGGAATATGCAGAGACTTATCGGTTGTTCTGCAGTCAAGTGGTGCTGCCCGCGACCTACATCAATCAAATGCTTGATTCCCGTTACACCAAGTATTTCTACACCGTCGAAGAAATTGCCCGGTTGAGAGAGAAGTGGTTTCAACGATTAATGTGATTCAAGAAATAGTTGCACGACTGGACAAGTATTTTCGTACCGATGGCAGCTCCAAACGGCTTGGTATTTGTCGAGCAGGTTTTTACACCTGGTATTTGTGCCAACTTGTTTTCTATCATCCCATCGAGTTCACGAGACTGCCGGTCGAGTACTGGCAGCCGGTAGCATCCTTGCAGTGGTTCTCGGCTCCGACGCCCGAGCAAATGATGGTTGCTGTGATGGTGTTAAGCATCAGCTTGGTAGCGGCCATACTGGGCGTTGGGACACGCCAGTCCACTGTTGTCGTCGCAGTGGTTGGTACATTTGTGATCGGTGCGATCAATAGCTATGGCCGAGTCGATTTTCATTGGTCTCCGCTGATTGTCACCGCATGGATTTTGGCGCTTTCAAGGTGCGGAGATGCGTTTTCGATCGATGCGATGAAAGGATGGCGAACATCTTCACCATCGACTGGGGCCTATTGTTGGCCGATTCGCTTAGCACAAATCGTGCTCGTCGCGTTCATGTTCGGTGCCGGATGTCATAAATTGTTCGCCGGATGGCTGTTACATCCTGCGGAAATTATGCGTTTTGTTTTCCGCGTTAAATATTTCGCACAGGCTCAAATGAAAGGTAGCGATCTGTCAGATATTGTACTCTGGGTCTCTGACATGCCGCTGTTACTAGCAATTCTGGGAATCAGCACCGTTGTTTTGGAAATCGGTTGCGTTTTGGCGTTGAACGACAAATGGAAGATCGTTCGCGTTGTATTCATTGGTGGACTGTTCACGATGCAGCTCATCTTGGCGCTGGTTTTACAGACTCTTACAACGTTTCCCTGGTTGGCGATGTATGTTTTTTGGCCAAACTGGTGTCGTCGTACCCAATTGCGCATTTGAAACCCTAATTTGTCTTGCGATGCTATCGGCAGTCGCAGTGCCGAACGTTGAAACTAGCTGACTCGAAGCTTGCACCGCATGCCCGATAGATACCGGTGTGCGATGGATCCGAGCATCTGGAATTTCATCTGAACGATTGGATCGCTTGCAATCTCGCGTAGTACAGGTGTTTGGGATTTCGCTCAGGGAGCGACTGGAAATGGGTCGCCTTCCCCCCCCGAGTGATTTTCGGCATCGAAAACCGAGTGCTACGTCGAGACATCGACCTGTTTTGTTGGTTACACTGATCGGTAGGGGGAAGTCGCTGCAGACGTTATCCGATAAGTTTCACAACTAGTCTATGATAGAGATAATGGCGATGTTTAACATGCCGCTGTTTAGTACGGTGCGACCCACACCGTTTTCTTGGCCTACCAGCCGTTTACTCTTCGCGTTATCGGTGGGGGCGATCCTGCTGGCCACCAACGTACAGGTGTTGGAAGCTGTCGTTTTCCAGGCGCAGGGTGAGATGGCCGGTGAAGTGGAAACGGATAGCGTCATTCTACAGTCCCGTTTGACGTCAAGTGAGGAGCTTGCTGGAGGGGATGTGCCGGGTACAAGCGGAGAGGCGCGATTCGAAATTGCGGAGCACCAGGACTTTCGAGAAGCTCGACTTACCGAATGGTTAAAGGCCGTACCGGGCAATGACTTTATCGTGAAGGTCAAGGTCGCTGGCCTGCAACCTGGGAAACAGTATTTCTATCGACTGATTTATGGTCCTGATCGCGAACAGATCAAGACTGGCCCAGTCTGCTCTTTTCGTACTCTGCAAGGAAGCGAGGGGACAGAGTCGGTCAGTTTTGTGGTTGTGACCGGAATGAATTACATGTCTTTTCATTACGGAAAACTTCAGGATGGAGTGCGAAACGGAGCGGGAGCTTATCAAGGCGAAGATAAACAGTTCGGGTATCCGGCTCTCTCAACCATCATGAAAATGAAGCCGGATTTTTTCGTCGGAACCGGCGACAACATTTATTATGACAGTCGGGATGATTGGGAAGCGACGGATCGTCGATCGATGCGGCGAAAGTGGCATGCGCAGTTTGTGCAGCCACGCTTTGTTGAACTGTTGCGCCACGTCCCCACCTATTGGGAAAAGGATGATCACGATCATCGCTATAATGACTGTGATTGTGAGGGCGACCGGCCTCCGCTCAGTGACTTGGGGATTCAGATTTTTCGCGAGCAATTGCCGGTTGTTGATCCGCTTGATGCCCAAGCGAAGACCTATCGGACCCATCGAGTAAACCGTCACTTGCAGATTTGGCTAGTGGAGGGACGTGATTACCGTAGTCCAAACACGATGGTTGATGGGCCAGAGAAGACGCTTTGGGGCGCTGATCAAATGGTTTGGTTGAAGCAAACTCTGCTTGAAAGCGATGCGACCTGGAAGTTGCTTATTTCGCCGACTCCGATGGTTGGTCCCGACGATGCTTACAAGATCGACAACCATACGAACCATCAGGGGTTTCGGCATGAGGGGCGTGCCTTCTTTGACTGGATTAAGGAGCAGCAACTCGATCAAAACGGATTTCATGTCATTTGCGGTGACCGACATTGGCAATATCACTCGGTTGACCCTACAGGAATCGAAGAATTCTCCAGCGGTGCCCTGGTCGATTCCAATTCCCGAATTGGTCGCAGTCCGGGCGATCCGAAATCGACTGATCCCGAGGCGAAGATCCGACAACTGCATTTTCAGACCGAAGCATCGGGTGGATTTCTTCGCGTCTTGGTGACGGCGAATGGCAGTCTTCGTTGCGAATTTTTCGACGAACAGGGCGAGAATCTTTATCGCATCGAAAAGGAGCCACCGGAAGCTCTGCGAGTGTTGGGGAAGAATGCCAAAAACCAATTGCGTGATTACCTACTCCAACGTATTCACCAGCAATACGATGCGCGACGTCACACCGTGGTTAATAGGCTTGCCTCACGGGAGTCACTGGAACAACGGCAGGCTCATTTGCGAGATCGACTTCGCACTCTTGTTGGTGATTGGCCCGAGAAGTCACCCTTGCAGGCGCGAACCACGGGCAGGTTGAAAGGTGACGGCTTTCAAATCGAAAAAGTGGTTTTTCAAAGCCGCCCCAACCATTATGTCACCGCCAATTTGTATCTTCCTGACGGCGACGGTCCTTTTCCCGGAGTGTTGATTGCTTGTGGCCACAGCTCTTATGGTAAGGCTTACCCCCAATACCAGACCGCAGCAATGCTGATGGCGAAAAATGGGATGGTGGCTTTGGTCTACGATCCCATTGGTGGAGGAGAACGGCGTTCCTATTTGAGTGGTCCCCGCAATTCACCGCTGCAACACAAATTGGACAACGTGAATTCCGTCTTGGTGGGTCGGACCGCAGTAGGGTATCAGGCTTGGGATGGACTCCGCGCGGCAGATTACTTGATGAGTCGGGTGGAAGTGGATCAAAACAAATCACTCGGAATGACCGGCAATTCAGGGGGCGGTGCGCAGACCATGCACTTGATGGCACTGGATGATCGCATCGGGCCAGCAGCGCCTTGTTGTCACATCACGAGCCTGGAACGAAACTTTGAACTGGGGAGTGCCGGAGATGGTTGCCAGTCCGCACCGTTGACAGGAGCACTCGGGATTGATCACCCGGATTTCTTTGTCATGCGAGCACCTCGGCCCACGATAATTCTTGCTGCTGAACAGGATTACAAAGACATCCGATTCACCCGGAAGACGTTCGCTGAGGCTCGGGAAACTTATGATTTGCTCCAGCGGGCCGATCGCATGCAAATGTTTGCCTTCAACGATAAGCATTCGTTCAGCCAGCCTCGCCGTCAAGCGGCGACCCAGTGGATGCGGCAATGGTTGTTGGGCGATTCAAACCCCGTGATAGAACCCGAGTTGTCGACATTTGAAGAAAAAGAGCTTTGGGTTACAGAATCAGGGCAGGTCCTTCGTGAGTTTCCCGATGCCGTCTCTGTGGCCGCTTTGAATCTAAGCCGAGCGCACGAGTTGGCTTCGGCACGTAAGGATTTTTGGCAAACGCACGAAATTCCTGAAGCATTGAAGAAGGTCCGTGAATTGGCTGGTATTGCCGAAATGATCGGTCCGACCGAAATTGAACGCTGTGGCCAGATCGATCGCGGTGATTACCGACTTGAAAAACTAATCCTGCGTCGCGATGGAGAGGTTGCCGTTCCCGCCTTATTGGCTCGAGCGACGCCCACGGTGAAAAAATCGCCAGTCGTTCTTTTTGTGGATGGGGCGGGTAAGGCGTTTGGAGCTTATCCCGGGGGACCGGTCGAGAAACTTGTGCGGTCCGGGAAGACGGTGCTCAGTCTCGATTTGCGCGGTTTTGGAGAAACATCTGATCCTCCTAATCCGATCATTTATGTAGCTGGCGACCACCGGCCCGCGATGTGGTCAATGCATCTGGGAAAAAGTTTGCTTGGTCAACGTGTGGAGGACATCATGGCCGCGTTGGCTTGTGTTCCACGTCTGATGGAAATGGAGGGGACAATGAAGGTTGATCTTGTCGGTGTCGGAAAAGCAGGGCCGGTTGCGCTTCACGCTGCCTGCTTGGATTCTCGCATCGATCGATTGACGCTGCGGGAGTCAATTAGTAGCTGGGTGGAAGATGTGGTAGCACAACCACGTGACCTTCACGTCATCAGTCACGTTGTGCCATCGGCCCTTAAGTTTTATGATCTCCCTGACCTTGTGACGCTACTTGGAGATCGACTGGCCCTAGAATGAAAAAGAGGGCCGTGGAACTCTTGACATAGTTCCTCTCTGATTTCTCTAACAACGGCTTCTTTCGGTGACTCGCCCTGCTCTATTTTCCCGCCGGGAAATTCAAATTTACCTGAGAGATACTCAAACTTCCCAGTACCACGTTGCACCGCCAAAATCTCATTTGAGTGCTTGATGGAGTTCCCCAGGAATCGTGGGCGCTCATTCAAGAGTTCCACGGCCCTCTTTTTCATTCTAGGGCCAGTCGATCTCCAAGTAGCGTCACAAGGTCAGGGAGATCATAAAACTTAAGGG